>NZ_JBFOCP010000025.1:0-1155 GCF_040907855.1 Aeromonas sp. s4
GTATGGAGATGGTATTCACCTGACAGTTGCCCACAAAAGGGAGTGGTCATACGGCTTCAAACCGGATAACAAAACGGTACCCCTACCGTGTTATCTGGAGTCACCGTATGACCACCAACGAGAAAGTAGCACGTCGTAAACTCAGCCTGCTAGAACTCGCCAAAGAGCTCAATAACGTCAGCAAAGCCTGCAAGCTCATCGGCTACAGTCGTCAGCAGTTCTACGAAATCCGTCGTAATTACCAGACCTATGGCGCCGAGGGCTTGCTCGACAAACTGCCCGGCTGTAAAGGGGCTCATCCCAACCGGGTCGCGCCCGAGATTGAGCAGGCCATCCTCGATTACTCCCTCACCAGGCCTACTCACGGTCCGCTGCGGGTCGCGCAAGAACTAGCTCTGCAAGGCATCAACGTCAGTGCCGGCGGCGTGCGTGGCGTGTGGCAACGTCACGATTTGCTCTCCAAACACGACCGCTTGCTGCGCCTTGAGAAAACCCATCGGGAACAAACGATTGAGCTCAATGACGAGCAAATTCGCCTGCTCGAGCGCTTCAGCCCCGAGTTTCGCGAACGCCAGATTGAGGTCCACTACACCGGGGAACTGGTGGCGGTCGACACCTTCTTCGTCGGCGCGCTCAAGGGGGTCGGCAAGGTGTATCTGCAAACCGTGCTGGACTGCTATAGCCGCCACGCCTGGGGGCGGCTCTACACCAGCAAGCTGCCCATCACCTCGGTCCATGTGCTCAACGAAACGGTGCTGCCATTCTTTGAAACCCACGAGGCACGGGTCTATACCATCCTGTCAGATAACGGGCGCGAGTTCTGTGGGCGCCCTGACCATCATCCCTACGAGCTGTTTCTGCAACTGGAGGGAATTGAACACCGGACAACCAAGGTACGCAGGCCGCAGAGCAATGGCTTTATCGAGCGGTTGCACCGCACACTGCTGGATGAGCACTTCCGTATCAAGGGGAGGACGACCTGGTATGAGTCGGTGGAGCAGATGCAGACAGACCTGGATAGCTACCTGGAACACTACAACACCCAGCGGCCACATCAGGGCAGGATGATGGAGGGTCAGACCCCCTACAGCATGTTCAAGAAGGGTCTGAAATTGATACCGAAGGAAGTGCGCACTAAAGTAGCGTAAACAAGAC
>NZ_JBFOCP010000026.1:0-183687 GCF_040907855.1 Aeromonas sp. s4
ATGCTGTAGGGGGTCTGACCCTCCATCATCCTGCCCTGATGTGGCCGCTGGGTGTTGTAGTGTTCCAGGTAGCTATCCAGGTCTGTCTGCATCTGCTCCACCGACTCATACCAGGTCGTCCTCCCCTTGATACGGAAGTGCTCATCCAGCAGTGTGCGGTGCAACCGCTCGATAAAGCCATTGCTCTGCGGCCTGCGTACCTTGGTTGTCCGGTGTTCAATTCCCTCCAGTTGCAGAAACAGCTCGTAGGGATGATGGTCAGGGCGCCCACAGAACTCGCGCCCGTTATCTGACAGGATGGTATAGACCCGTGCCTCGTGGGTTTCAAAGAATGGCAGCACCGTTTCGTTGAGCACATGGACCGAGGTGATGGGCAGCTTGCTGGTGTAGAGCCGCCCCCAGGCGTGGCGGCTATAGCAGTCCAGCACGGTTTGCAGATACACCTTGCCGACCCCCTTGAGCGCGCCGACGAAGAAGGTGTCGACCGCCACCAGTTCCCCGGTGTAGTGGACCTCAATCTGGCGTTCGCGAAACTCGGGGCTGAAGCGCTCGAGCAGGCGAATTTGCTCGTCATTGAGCTCAATCGTTTGTTCCCGATGGGTTTTCTCAAGGCGCAGCAAGCGGTCGTGTTTGGAGAGCAAATCGTGACGTTGCCACACGCCACGCACGCCGCCGGCACTGACGTTGATGCCTTGCAGAGCTAGTTCTTGCGCGACCCGCAGCGGACCGTGAGTAGGCCTGGTGAGGGAGTAATCGAGGATGGCCTGCTCAATCTCGGGCGCGACCCGGTTGGGATGAGCCCCTTTACAGCCGGGCAGTTTGTCGAGCAAGCCCTCGGCGCCATAGGTCTGGTAATTACGACGGATTTCGTAGAACTGCTGACGACTGTAGCCGATGAGCTTGCAGGCTTTGCTGACGTTATTGAGCTCTTTGGCGAGTTCTAGCAGGCTGAGTTTACGACGTGCTACTTTCTCGTTGGTGGTCATACGGTGACTCCAGATAACACGGTAGGGGTACCGTTTTGTTATCCGGTTTGAAGCCGTATGACCACTCCCTTTTGTGGGCAACTGTCAGGTGAATACCATCTCCATACATTCTGACAATCGCGAATAACCCTGCCACGATATAAGCAATGGTCGGAAGGTCTCCTTGCAGGGTTGCTATCGGCAGCCTTGGAATAGCCAAGGCTCGTCGGTGTCACTATAAGCTGGATTTATGGGTTTTCCGCTGATGACCCAACTTCTGCTTATAGTGGCTGCCGCCAGCACACAAATGCTTGTTGCGGTCCACTTATCGGCCACAGGCCGCTTGTCAGATGTGCTGCCGATTCCATGACACGCTCAGAAAAAAAGAGGGTCGCTTTACCCTTGCGACACCCATCTGCGCTCTATTTGCTGCTTACGGCTTACTGCCCAGGTGATTACCCGGTTGCCGGGATAACACCGGCTCCAGACGCCACAACTAATGTAAGACGGCGCCACTCAACAACTACAGATAGTTCCCCTGTCGTAGGGCAGTCAGCAACTCATCCACCAGCCTTGCCGGCGTTTAGCAGGTGGATTTCCGGCAGCTCCGGTGCCTCGTAGGCGGAGTCGATACCGGTGAAATTGCGGATTTAGCCCTCGCGCCTTCTTGTAGGCCCCTTGGGATAGCCGCGAGCAGTGCATCGACATTCTCCTCGATAAAACCATCAGTCAAGTTGATGGGTTTATCTAATTTTGCAGGTCCTCCTTCATCATTGTAAGCACAATATTTTCACCTCCAATTAGCTGATACAAGGTAAAGGAAAACCTATCAGGAAGAGAATTATGAGAGCCTTATCTTGACACACCACCAATACATGGAATAATTATGATAATTGAATGCCCGAAATGTTTTAAGAAAAATGATTTACATCTAGAGGCAAAAGTTAAATGTGGTCATTGCCAAGAAGAATTAACAGGAAGCACTTTCAAAAAACCGATTATGTCAGGCGGCGCTATATTAGTTATTGGCCTAGTGAGTGGACAAATAGCTGACTATGCTTTGTTTGATAATCGATATCCAATGCACGTCGAGTATTCTATTGTTGATGCATGTGCCAACTCAAGTCCTGAGCTGATAAGTAAAAATATCTATATTGATAGAAGGAATGTTTGTTTATGTGCAATGCAAGGCACTATGAATGAGATCTCATACATCAGATACAAGGTTGATAAAGAAAGCTTTTTATCAGCGTTTCGAAAAAACTCTAATGAGTGTATGAGGCGGGAAGGCTAGCTTCACCGCCTTTTCTTATCTAGAGTTATTTGCCACTTTTTGAAGGTGCGTTTCCTCTTCCTCCTCCTGAGGGATTGCCCGTCGTCGACGGCCAGTTACCACCTGTTCCTGTGTGTGAAGAAGGGCCTCGACTACTGCCCCCCTTACCAGCATTACCTGCATTACCTGAATGTGAAGTGCTACCTTTTGCCATATCTCATCACTCCCTATATAAGTTCACATATCCAGAGTCATACTGGACATGTAAACATTAATGATGATGTGGGGGACATTTGGAGACAAAGATGCAACCAGATGATTTTGCAGTAAAAATTAAAAATGAGATGTCTAGGATCGGCTGGAGCCTTAATGATTTTGTCATGGAGTATGATAAGTATCACTCATATAAATCAAAGCTCACCATTGACTCGCTAAAAAAACAGTTATCAAGAAAAACAACCAACCAATCCTTACTTAAAAATTACCTTGACTTCATCTATCAGCATGAGACATGGAGGAAACTAGATAATATCAAGCCCTTATTTATCGATGATGAACTTGAGGGTGAATTCATTATTGAAATGGCCAAAATATCATGCGAAATCACAAAGACACTGAAAAAAACCTAGTTTCCTCCACCGTCTGAATGCAACAATCTGGCATACAGCTTGGTAAGTACTCATCTCGGTCACAGACAGATTTTCTTTTCCTTGACCACCTGCACTGAGGCAACAATGCAGTGTCGTGAGACAGGAATTTCGAGAGATGGAAGTAAATGTAATCCCTTTGACCAACACTGTCGGAACTTTATCAGGGGGAATTAGAGGCGCTCGACAATATAGAGCTAATCTGCGGAGGGAATCCTTTATTTTCACGTTTATTGCGCCCAAGTTCAGCCAGCAATAGACAAAGGGGCAAACGCCCCCCTGTTTATCAAAATTCGACGCTGACAACCGACCTTAATCAATCAACCCCCGCTGCCGCAGAGCCGTCAGCAGCTCATCCACCAACACCGCCACCGGCTTGCCGGCGTTGAGCAGATGGATTTCCGGCTGCTCGGGCGCCTCGTAGGCGGAGTCGATACCGGTGAAGTTACGGATCTCGCCCGCCCGCGCTTTTTTGTAGAGCCCCTTGGGATCGCGCTCTTCACACACGCTAAGGGGCGCATCGACAAACACTTCGACGAACTCCCCTGCACCCACGAGATTGCGCACCAGCTCCCGCTCGGCACGAAACGGCGAGATAAAGGCGGTGAGGACGATCAGTCCCGCATCCACCATGAGTTTTGCCACTTCGCCGACCCGGCGGATATTCTCCTGGCGGGCGGCGTCATCGAAGCCGAGATCGCCACAGAGGCCGTGGCGCACATTGTCCCCATCCAGCAGATAGGTGTGCTTGCCCGAGGCGGCCAGCGCCTGCTCCAGCGCCCCCGCCAGGGTGGACTTGCCAGCCCCGGAGAGCCCGGTAAACCAGATCACCAGGGGCTTTTGCCCCTTCTGCTCGGCCCGGCTCTGTTTGTCGACGGCATGGGCATGCCACACGATATTGCTCATCCAACACTCCTTGATTGGCGCTCACGCCTCAAAACTTAAACTGTCCGGCACCACAGGGAGCCACCTCGGACTATCAGCCGACAACGTGCTGATGCCATGGCATTGCTCACCCAACACTCCTTGATTGGCGCTCACGCCGCGATACTGAAAACTGTCCGTTACCGCAGGGAGCCGCCTCGCACCATGAGGCGGCAAGGTGCTGATGCCCTGATATTGCGCATGCAACACCCCCTGATTGGCGCTCACGCCCGGATGCCAGTGCCCTGGCACTCCCCTGCATCATAAGCAGCCTTGATAAAAGCCGCGTTAACATAAGCAGCCCTTAACACATCCCCCGGTATCAGACCTTAAAACGGAAACAGCAGGGGCACCATGACGATCACCCCGATGCTGTAGGCCAGGGAGACAGGCAGGGCTAATTTAAGATAATCCGGCATCTTGTAGTTGCCCGCCGCATAGACCATCAGGTTGGTCTGGTAGCCGTAGGGCAGGATAAAGCTGGAACTCGCCCCGAACAGCACCGCCAGAATGAACGGCATGGTCGAAACGTCCATGCTGAGCGCCAGCTGGAATCCCATGGGGAAGGCCAGGGCCGCCGCCGCGTTGTTGCTCATCAGCTCCGTCAGCACCAGGGTAAACAGATAGATCCCCACGAAGGCGATAAAGGGACTGGCCCCGTTGAACTCCCCCATCAGCCAGTCGGCGATGAGCTTGGCCAGGCCGCTCTTCTCCAGCTGATCGGCGATGGCGAGCGCCCCGCCCACCACCAGCCAGATATCCAGCGGAAAGCGGCGGCGGATCTCGTCCAGGGTCAGGATGCGGGAGAAGAGCAGCACCACCAGCATCACCAGCAGCCCCTTGAAGAGCGGCACCAGATCGAGCACCGACAGGGTCAGCACCCCGAGGAACCCCGCCACCACGGCGGCGCTGCGCGTGGCATCGAGCCGGGTGGAGGCCTCCAGCCCGCTCACCACCACGAACTCCCGGGAGAGGGACTTGTTGCCCGCAAACTTGGGGCCGGGGGCCAGCAGCAGGGTGTCCCCTGCGTGCAGCTCAATCTGGCCGAGGCCGCCGGTGAGCTGGGTCTCGCCCCGGCGCACCGCCAGCACCACCGCATCGAAATGGGTGCGAAACTCCGCATCCTTGATGGTCTGCCCCACCAGGCGCGAGCTGTGGCTGACGATCACCTCCACCAGGTGCTGGCCGTTGAGGCGGTGCTGGCCGTAGAGATCCAGCCCTTTGAGCTCCTGCAACACGCCGACGCTCTCCACGTCGCCGCAAAACAGCAGCATGTCCCCCTCGTGCAGCTCGTGTTCCGGCTGCACCGGGCAGATCACCTGGTTGCCCCGGATGATCTCGGCAAGATAGAGGCTTTTCAGGCTGCGCAGGCCGTTCTCCTTGACGCTGCGCCCGGCCATCGGCGAGCCGGGGCCCACCTTGGCCTCGAGAAAATAGCCGGATTCCCGGCTCATCTCGGTGTCCTGCTCAGGCAGGTGGCGGGCAAACAGCAGCACGGCGATGAGGCCGGTCAGCAGGGTCCCCGCCCCCACCATGAAGAAGTCGAACATGCCGAGCGGCTTGGCCCCCATCTTGATGAGGAAGCTGTTGACGATGAGGTTGGTGGAAGTGCCGATCAGGGTCAGCACACCGCCAAAGGTCGCCGCGAAGCACATGGGCAACAGCAGCCGTGAGGGCGCATGGTTGGGGTTGCGTTTGACCGCCCCCAGCATGGACGCCACCACGGCGGTGTTGTTGACGAACGCCGACAGGAAGGCGGTGGAAAACCACACCTTCACCAGCACCTTGTTGAAGGAGCCGGTGCCTACCAGGTTGGCAAACCAGCTCATGACCCGGGTCTTCTCCACCGCGAGCGACACCAGCAGCAGCAACACCAGGGTCAGCAGGGCGCTGTTGGTGTAGCCCGCCACCACGGCGTTGATGTCCGCCAGGCCGCTCAGGTAGGTGATGAGCACGGCGCCCGAGAAGAGCAGCGCCGGCCGGAGTTTGCCCTGGATCAGCAGGGCGACGAGGGCAGCCAGCAGACCCAGCACCAGGGATTGTTGCCAGGTCATGGGCTTACTCCTTGCCGGAATCGTTGCTGATGGTCAGCGCCTGCCAGTGGGGGAAGTGCTTGCGCACCAGGGCGTTGAGCTCCACTTCGAACTCGCTGTATTGCCCTGCCATCACCTTGGCCGCCAGCCCTTCCACTATCATGCCGGCACCGACGGTGACGTTGGTCAGCCGGTCGATGAGGATGAAGCTGCCGGTGTCGCGGATCTCCTTGTAGGGGTCGAACGCCACCGGGTCGGTCAGGCTGAATTCGCACAGGCCGATCTCGTTGAGCTTGAGCTCGGAGGCGGGCAGCTCGTCGAGCTTGTTGATCTCGATGCGGTGGCGGATGGCCTCCACCTGGCCACGGCTCTTCTTGGTGGCCAGCTTGACGTCATAGACCCGGCCCGGTTGCAGGGACTCTTCCCCCATCCAGACGATGTGAGCCAGCACGTTCTGGGTCACCTGGGGCTTTTTCGCCGCATCCACCAGCAGGTCGCCCCGGCTGATGTCGATCTCGTCCGCGAAGGTGACCGTGATGGCCTGACCCGGCAGGGCGTACTCCAGATCCCCGTCGAAGGTGACGATGCGGGTCACCGTGCTCTCTTTGCCGGACGGCAGCACGGCAAGCTTGTCGCCCACCCGCAGGATGCCGGAGGCCAGGGTACCAGCGAAGCCGCGAAAATCGAGGTTGGGGCGGTTCACGTACTGCACCGGCAGGCGCACCGGGTGACGCTCCAGCTCGCGCTCCACTTCGGCAGACTCCAGCAAGGAGAGCAGGGTCTCGCCCTGGTACCAGGCCAGCTTGTCGCTCGGGTTGACCACGTTGTCACCGTCCAGGGCCGAGACCGGCACGATGTGGATGGTGTCGACGCTGAGCTTCTTGGCGAACTCGCGGTAATCGGCGCTGATGCGCTCGAACACCTCCTGGCTGAACTCCACCAGGTCCATCTTGTTCACTGCCACCACGAACTGCTTGATGCCGAGCAGGCTCGCGATAAAGCTGTGGCGGCGGGTCTGATCCAGCACCCCCTTGCGGGCGTCGATCAGGATGATGGCCAGATCGCAGGTGGAGGCGCCGGTGGCCATGTTGCGGGTGTACTGCTCATGGCCCGGGGTGTCCGAGATGATGAATTTGCGCTTGGCGGTGGAGAAATAGCGGTAGGCCACGTCGATGGTGATGCCCTGCTCGCGCTCCGCCTGCAGGCCGTCCACCAGCAGGGCCAGGTCCAGCTTTTCGCCGGTGGTGCCGAGCTTCTGGCTGTCGGACTCCAGTGCCTTCAGCTGATCTTCATAGATCTGCTGGGAGTCGTGCAGCAGGCGGCCGATGAGGGTGCTCTTGCCGTCGTCCACGCTGCCGCAGGTGAGAAAACGCAGCAGGCTCTTGTGCTGCTGGGCGTGCAGGTAGGCTTCAATGCCCTGTTCGCTGATGGCGGTCTGAATGTGGTTGTTCATGTTGCGATTCCTTAGAACATTTTTTAGAAATAGCCCTGACGCTTCTTCTGCTCCATGGAGCCGGCCTGATCGTGGTCGATGAGCCGCCCTTGCCGCTCGCTCGAGGTGGTGATCAGCATCTCTTCGATGATCTCCGGCAGGGTGGTGGCATTGGATTCGATGGCCCCGGTCAGCGGGTAGCAGCCGAGGGTACGGAAGCGCACCAGCTCCTGCTTCACTTCGTCTTCCGGGCCGATGGGCATGCGATCGTCATCCACCATGATCTTGATGCCGCCGCGATCCACCACGGGGCGCATGGCCGCGAAGTAGAGCGGGACTATGTCGATGTTCTCGAGATAGATGTATTGCCAGATGTCCAGCTCGGTCCAGTTGGAGAGCGGGAAGACACGGATGCTCTCCCCCTTGTTGACCTGGCTGTTGTAAACGCGCCACAGCTCCGGGCGCTGGTTCTTCGGATCCCAGCGGTGGGACTTGTCGCGGAAGGAGTAGACACGCTCCTTGGCGCGGGATTTCTCCTCGTCGCGACGGGCACCACCGAAGGCGGCATCGAAGCCGTATTTGTTGAGCGCCTGCTTGAGCCCCTCGGTCTTCATGATGTCGGTGTGCTTGCTGCTGCCGTGCACGAAGGGGTTGATGTCCATGGCCAGACCGTCCGGGTTCTTGTGGACGATGAGATCCAGCCCGAACTTTTTGGCGGTCTCGTCCCGGAACTTGATCATCTCCTTGAACTTCCAGTTGGTGTCCACGTGCAGCAGGGGGAAGGGGATCTTGCCCGGATAGAAGGCCTTGCGGGCCAGGTGCAGCATGACGGAGGAGTCCTTGCCGATGGAGTACATCATCACCGGGTTTTCAAATTCGGCGGCCACCTCGCGGATGATATGGATGCTCTCGGCTTCCAGTTGCTGCAGGTGAGTCAGTCGCTCGCGGGTGACACCTGCACGGATGCTCTGTGCATCGGATGGCTGCAGTTGGGTCAGTCTTTCACGGTCCATGTCTGGGTCCTCGGTTCATTGCTATCGCACCTGCTCGGGGCGCGGTGTTGGTTCAGTTCGGTGCCGCCTTGGCCGCACCGTCAAATCGATTCGGGTCTCGCCTCTCAGGCCAGGCTCACCAGCTTGAGCTCGTGGCCGCTTGCTGCCTCCTGCCCTTGCCCCTGTTCGCCAAACCAGGCGAGTTGCTGGCGCAGGGCCACCACTTCACCGATGACGATAAGCGACGGGCTCACCGCCTGCTGGGCCAGCTCGGCCAGATCCGCCAGGGTGCCGGTCAGCACCCGCTGACGGGCCGTGGTGCCCCGCTCGATGATGGCGATGGGGGTGGCGGCGCGTCGGCCATGGCTCACCAGTTGCTGCTGGATATGCTCGGAGCGCATCAGCCCCATGTAGATGACCAGGGTCTGGTTGGTGGCCGCAAGCTGCTGCCAGTCGGGCTCCTTGCCCTCCTTCTGGCAGTGGCCGGTGATGAAGACGGCACTCTGGGCATGGTCGCGGTGGGTGAGCGGAATGCCCGCATAGGCGGTGGCACCGGCGGCGGCGGTGATGCCGGGCACCACGGAGAAGGGAATGCCCTCCTCGGCCAGCACTTCCAGCTCCTCGCCACCACGGCCGAACATGAAGGGATCGCCCCCCTTGAGGCGCACCACCCGGTTGCCCGCTTTGGCATATTCCACCAAGAGGCGATTGGTCTCTTCCTGGGGCACGCTGTGGGCCCCCGCCTTCTTGCCGACCGACACCAGGGTGGCATCGCGGCGCACCAGGTCCAGGATCTCGGGGGAGACCAGCTGGTCATAGAGCACCACTTCGGCCTGCTGGATCTGTTGCAGCGCCTTGAGGGTCAAGAGGCCTGGATCCCCCGGGCCCGCCCCCACCAGCACCACTTCGCCCACTTCGGTACGGGCTTTGTCCAGTCCCTCGTTCAGCCACTGCTCGGCACCCTGCCAATCGGCTTTCTCAATCAGACCGGCCAGGGTGTTGGAGGCAAAGGCGCGCTCCCAGAAGCGGCGGCGATCGGAGAGGGAGGCAAGCACCTGCTTGGCCCGGCTGCGCACCCGGCCGGAGAGCTCCGCCAGACCGCCAAGATGGCGGGGCAGCAGGCTCTCGAGCCGCTCGCGCAACAGGCGCACCAGCACGGGGGCCTTGCCGCCGCTGGAGACGGCCACCACGATGGGGCTGCGATCGATGATGGAGGGGAAGATAAAGCTGGAGCGCTCGGGGTCATCCACCAGGTTGACGAACAGACCGCGCTCGGTGGCGCTCTGGTAGACCAGGGCGTTGACCTCGAGATCGTCGGTCGCGGCCACCACCAGGATCTGCCCTGCCAGGTGGGCCGGGTCGAAACGCGCCGCCACATGGGTGAAGCGACCGGCAAATTCATGGAACTCGGGCTCGAGCGCGGGAGAGACCAGGGTGATCCGGGCACCTGCCGCCAGCAGCAGGCGCGCCTTGCGCAGGGCAACCTCGCCCCCGCCCACCAGCAGTACCGGGCGGCCTTCCAACCTGGCAAACATAGGTAAATAATCCATCAGGGCCCGCTCCTCGGCATCGCGACATCTGGGGCGACTATAGGCAGGAGCGCTTATCCCTCAAAATAATAAAAAATGCTCTTTAATGCGTTTTGGTAATTAGTAAAGCCGTGTGGCGGCAATAGAGAAGCGAATCTGCTTGTGGTGGATGGCACCAGACCCTAGGCTAGTGAAAGTGTTTCATAAGGAGCTTAATCATGAATGAGTCATTGATTGTATTGGGGATCTTCATATTCCTGGTACTCGCCACCCTGAGTGCCGGCATCAAGATAGTGCCCCAGGGTTACAACTGGACCGTGGAGCGCTTCGGCCGCTACACCCGCACCCTCTCCCCGGGCCTCAACCTGCTGATCCCCTACATCGACCGCATCGGTCACAAGATCATCATGATGGAGCAGGTGCTGGACATCCCGGCCCAGGAGGTGATCTCCCGGGACAACGCCAACGTCACCATCGACGCCATCAGCTTCGTGCAGGTGGTGGATGCCCGCAAGGCGGGCTACGAGGTCAACGATCTCACCAGTGCCATCCGCAATCTCACCATGACCAACATGCGGACCGTGCTCGGCGCCATGGAGCTGGACGAGATGCTCTCCCAGCGCGACACCATCAACGAGAAGCTGCTGCGCACCATGGATGCCGCCACCGCCCCCTGGGGCATCAAGGTGACCCGGATCGAGATCAAGGATGTGCGCCCGCCCCTCGCCCTGGTGGAAGCCATGAACGCCCAGATGAAGGCCGAGCGCCAGAAGCGGGCCGAGGTGCTGGAGGCCGAAGGGGTGCGCCAGTCCAAGATCTTGAAGGCCGAGGGGGAGAAGCAGTCCCAGATCCTGAAAGCCGAGGGTGAGCGTCAGGCCGCCTTCCTCGCCGCTGAAGCGCGGGAGCGGGCCGCCGAGGCGGAAGCCAAGGCGACCCACATGGTCTCCCAGGCGATCGCCGAGGGCGACATGCAGGCCATCAACTACTTCGTGGCCCAGAAATACACCGAGGCCCTGGCCCGCATCGGTGAAGGCCCCAACAGCAAGATCATCATGATGCCCCTGGAAGCGGGCAGCCTGATAGGCTCGGTGGCGGGCATGGCCGAGCTGTTCAACAAAGACGGCAAGGCGGGCAAATCATGACAGCCCTGTTCGAGGGGCTGACCCACTGGCACTGGCTGGGACTCGGCTTCGTGCTGCTGGCCATCGAGGTGATGGGGTCGGTGGGCTTTCTGCTCTGGACCGGCATCGCCGCCCTGGAGGTGGGACTCTTGCTGCTGGTCTGGCCCTTTGGCTGGCAGGCGCAGTTGCTGCTCTTCGCCCTGCAATCCCTGCTCACCACCTGGGCCTGGTGGCGCTGGCAGCATCGCCGGGATCGCTCCGGGCTGGATGCCGCCGCTCCCATCAACGAGCGGATGCAAAGCTACATGGGCCGCGAGCTGACCCTGCTGGACGAGGTCAGCCAGGGGATGAGCCGGGTGCATCTGGACGACACCGTCTGGACGGTGCGCTGCAACGCGCCGCTGCCGGCTGGCAGCCGGGTCAAGGTGGTGGGGGCCGACTCCCACATCCTGCTGGTGGAACCCCTCGGCTGACCGGGCAACGCCCCGTCATGGCTATAAAAAAACGGGCCCGGCGCGAGTGCGCCGGGCCCGTTTTTCAATGAGGTGCTGGCTTAGTTGGCCTTGGCATCGCTCACGGCAGCTTCAGCCTTGGTGGCCACGTCAGCGGCAGCCTTCTCGACAGTAGCGGAAGCTTCGGAAGCAGCCTTCTCGACGGTAGCAGACGCTTCGCTAGCGGCTTTCTCGACAGTGGCAGCAACGTCTGCGGCCGGGGTCGCAGCCGGAGCGGCAGCTTCTTCTTTCTGACCACAGGCGGTCAACATCAGACCCAGGATACCGGCTACCAGTACTTTGTTCATGTGCATACCCTCAAAAAAAGATGGAGAGATGGTGCAGGGACCATCACTGTACGCCCCGGCTCCTGTCGGCACACCGGCCGCTGGAGCCCGAAGGCGCGCGAAATATATCCCCATATGCGGCCGATGAAAACGCGTATCACAATGATATTTTCTCGTTGGCATGATAAGAAACACTGCTGCAACGACAAATATTAATATAAAACACCCATTCATCACCAGATTCGCACAACAAATCGCCAATTACCTGACGATTGCCAGTCAGCCATTGTCTTTCTGTCAGGCTCTCGGCGCTGCCGGATAACGCCGTCAGTCAGACAGCTTCTGACAAGGCAGGCGCCGCCCCTGCTGGTCGCTCTCCCGGGCCAGGTCCAGCAAGGCCATCACCGCCAGGGCCTCGTCGGCGGGCACCGGGTTCTCCCCTTCTCCCCGGATGGCGGCGCAGACACCGCGATAGTAGGCGCCGTAGTCCCCCGCCTCGCCAGCCACGGTCTGCTGCAGGAGCTGACCGTCCCGGATCTGGCTGAGCTGGCCGGGGGCGGGATCCACGCCCCAGTCCGCCGCCGGAGGCCGCTTGCCCTCCTTGAGCTGCTCCTCCTGCACGTCCATGCCGAACTTGATGAAGGAGCCCTGACTGCCGTGCACCACGAAGCGGGGCATCACGGCCGACACCAGACAACTGCCGTGCAGAATGACCCGCATCTCGCCGTAACCCAGCACCACATGGAAGTAGTCGTCCGCCAGGGCCCCGGGGCGCTGCTTGCCCAGATCCGCCTGCAACCAGTCCGGCTGGCCGAACAGCTGAAGCGACTGATCCAGGATATGGGGGCCGAGATCGAACCAGAGACCGGAGCCCGGGCCGCCCGCCTCGCGCCAGCGCTGGCGCACCTCGGGGCGATAACGATCGAAGTGGGATTCGAACTGGGCTACTTGCCCCAGCGCCCCCTCCGCCAGCAGACGGCGCACCGTGAGGAAGTCCCCGTCCCAGCGCCGGTTGTGGAAGATGCTGAGCAGCCGTTGCTGCTTCTCCGCCAACTCGACCAGCGCCTTCGCTTCGGCCAGATCCAGGGCGAACGGCTTGTCGATCACCACGTGCTTGCCCGCCAGCAGGGCCTCGCGAGCGATGGGGGCATGGGTGTCGTTGGGGGTGGCGATCACCACCAGATCGAGGCTGTCATCGGCCAGCACCTGCTCCAGGGTGCCGACCCGGGTGCCGGGCAACGCGGCCTGTACCTTGGCGGCATCCCGGCTCACCACCCAGCGCAGGGTCAGGCCCGGGGTCGTGGCCAGGAAGGGGGCGTGAAAGGTCTGTCCTGCAAAGCCGTATCCCACCAGGGCGGCGTTGATTGTGTGGCTCATCCGGTTTTCTCCACGGGTCTGTGATCATGCGAGGCAGGCGGGTCGCCTGAAAAAGAGAAGGGGGCTCAAGGCCCCCTGAGTGTGCTCATCAGAGCACAGGATTTATTGCAAACACAAGCGGCGCCCCTGGCGGGTCATCAGCATCACCAGCGGGGGCAGCAGCAGCCACATGTGCAGGGCCAGCTGGCTCAGGGGATCCGGCATCAGCCAACCGGTGATCCCCACCAGGGCGCCGGAGCCGCTCATCTGGAACAGGCCGAGCAGGGCGGCCGCAGTCCCGGCGCAGTGGCCGAAGGGGGCCAGCGCCATACCGGCGGCGGCGCCCAGGATCATCGCAAAACCGATGCTGGAGAGGAACACCGGGCCCATCATGGCCAGCGGGTGCGGGATGTGCATGGCCAGGGTCAGGGTGATGGCGGAGAGCAGCAGCACCAGCAGGCCGATACGCAGGGTCCGTCTTGGCCCTACCCGGGCGATGAAGCGCGGGGCCAGGAAGCAGGCCAGGATGTTGAGTGCCGCATTGGCGGTGAACCAGTGGCTGAAGCCACTCATGTCCAGCCCCAGGGTCACCATCAGTTGTACCGGTGCCGCCGTCACGTAGGCGAGGATCACCGCCATCGCCAGCATGCACAGCGCCGCGTTGAACAGGAAGCTCGGGGAGCGCAGCACCGGGCTGTAGCGGGACCAGCTGATGAGCGGGCCAGCACTGCTGGTCTCCTCAGGGCGGGTTTCCGGCATCCGCCACAGCAGCCAGCTGCCGACCACGACGGCGTAACCCGCCATGAACCAGAAGTTCGCCGACCAGCCCGCCTTGGCGGTGAGCCAGCCACCCAGCAGGGGCGCCAGTGCGGGGATAAAGCAGATCGCACCGTTCAGATAGGAGATCATCTGACCGCTCTTCTTGGGGCCATAGCTGTCACGGACCACCGAGAAGGCGGCCACCGAGGTGGCGCAGGCCCCGAAGCCTTGCAGCACCCGCGCCAGCATCAGCTCGCCCAGGCTGGCAGCAAAGCCGGCTGCCAGGGCGCTCAGGCCATAGAGCAGCACGCCCCCCAGGGCGATGGGTTTACGCCCGTAGCGATCGGCGAGCGGCCCCACCAGCAGTTGCCCCAGCCCCATGCTGAACAGGAACCAGGTAATGGTGCCCTGCATCAGGGTCACTTCGGCCCCCAGCTGCTCGGCCATCTGGGGAATAGCAGGCAGATAGATGTCGATGGCCAGCGGGCTGAACAACACCAGGAGTACAAGCAAAAGAATCAATGGCATCAGTCACCTCAAGCCCTAGGAATATCGATTGGGCCGCGAGTCTACTGACTCAGAGTAATGAATTGAAATGGTATTTAATCACTTCGGTTATTCCCCACTGGAAACATGTATCTCTTCTACCTCTCAGGGGGTGGAACCCGGATCCCCCGTTGGCACCGGATCCCGGGCAATTGGCGCTTTTACTAAACCCCTCCCCCGCATAGAATGCGCAGATTATTTTTGCGGAGGTGTGTGATGAACAAGCTTGTCCTGGCAACAGGGAACCAGAAAAAGGTGAAGGAATTGGCCGCCATGCTGGCCGATATGAAGATCCAGGTGATCCCGCAGAGCGAGTTTGCAGTCTCCGATGCCGACGAGACCGGCACCACCTTCGTCGAGAATGCCATCATCAAGGCCCGCCACGCCGCCCGCGTCACCGGCCTGCCCGCCGTGGCCGACGACTCCGGCCTCGAAGTGGATCTGCTGCACGGCCGCCCCGGCGTCTACTCCGCCCGTTTTGCCGGTGCCGGTGCCAGCGACAAGGAGAACATCGACAAGCTGCTGGCCGAGCTCAAGGGCGCGCCGGATTACCTGAAAAGCGCCCGCTTCTGGTGCGTGCTGGTCTACATGCGCCACGCCGACGATCCCACCCCCATTATCTGCCAGGCCAGCTGGGAGGGGATGATCATCGACGAACCCCGCGGCCAGCACGGCTTTGGCTACGACCCCGTGTTCTTCGTCCCCGACCACGACTGCACCTCGGCCCAGATGCCGGCGGAGCTCAAGAACCAGCTCAGCCACCGCGGCCAGGCCCTGGCCAAGCTCAAAGCGGCCCTGGCGGCGGTCAACTAAAGCGCTGTCTCCCGCCGCGTTGTCATCTACAATGGGGGCCGTCGGCCCCCGTTTCGTTCGCGGCGCCCCGCCCGTTGTCACCGACAACCAGGGCCACCCGACCCCTTTTGATTGTTGAATACTGGAAATCCCATGCTGCAACTGCCGCCCCTCTCCCTCTATATCCACGTGCCCTGGTGCGTCCAGAAGTGCCCCTACTGCGACTTCAACTCCCACGCCCAGAAGGGGGAGCTGCCCCACCTCGAGTACGTGGCGGCCCTGCTGGAGGATCTGGAGCAGGATCTGCACTGGGCCCAGGGGCGCCCCCTCTCTTCCATCTTTATCGGTGGCGGCACGCCGAGCCTGCTCTCCGTCGACGCCATGCAGGCGCTGCTGGACGGAGTGCGTGCGCGCATCGAACTCACCGCGGACTGCGAGATCACCATGGAGGCCAACCCGGGCACGGTGGAGGCGGACAAGTTCGCCGGCTTCCAGCGGGCCGGCATCAACCGCATCTCCATCGGGGTACAGAGCTTCCAGCAGGAGAAGCTGACCCGGCTCGGCCGCATTCACGGCCCCGAAGAGGCGCGCAAGGCCGCCGAGCTGGCCCACGCCATCGCGCTTCCCACCTTCAACCTGGATCTGATGCACGGCCTGCCGGATCAGAGCCTGGACGATGCGCTCTATGACCTGCAGCAGGCCATCGACTGCGCGCCGCCGCACCTCTCCTGGTATCAGCTCACCATAGAGCCGAACACGGCATTCGCCTCCAAGCCCCCCACATTGCCGGAAGATGACACCCTGTGGGACATCTACGAGCAGGGCCACGCCATGCTGACCGCCCAGGGCTATCAGCAGTACGAGATCTCGGCCTATGCCAAAGAGGGGTATCAGTGCCGCCACAACCTCAACTACTGGCGCTTTGGCGACTATCTGGGGATCGGCTGCGGCGCCCACGGCAAAGTGACGGATCTCGCGAGCCAGCAGATCCTGCGCACCGCCAAGGTGAAGCATCCGAAAGGTTATCTGGATCCGAGCCGCCCCTATCTGGACAGCCAATGGCAGGTGAGCGCGGACGATCTGCCCCTCGAGTACTTCATGAACCGGTTCAGATTGTTTGAACCTGCCCCCAAGGCGGAGTTCGAGGCCTTCACGGGGCTACCGCTGGAGCGGGTGGAGACCATGCTGGCCATCGCCCGGACCAAGGAGCTGATCGAGGATCTCGGCGACAGCTGGCAGCTCACGTCCCTGGGGCATCGCTACCTCAACGTGCTGCTCGAACTCTTTATGGACGAGTGAGCACGGGTTCACTCTCTTGCGTCAAGACCGCAAGTCAGCACCAGCGAATAGAAAAACAATCAGGGCGCCATTGGCGCCCTGATTGTGTTAGCTGATGCCTTGCGGCAGAAACCCGCTCAGCAGCAGACGCTTACCATCTGCTGTTGGCCGGGCTCCCACCGCTTGCCGTGCTTGGCCTTGCGCTGATAGCTGCCCTTGCCCTTCTTGCTCGGCTCGACCCGGGCCTGGAACAGGGGGGAGGTCACCAGTGCCTTGAGGTGGTTGTCCTGAATGATGCCGCGCTGATGTTCGCAGGCGGGTTCGGCGGTGACACAGGTCACCTTCTTCTTGGCCATATGGGCTCCTTGATGGGGTTGTCGTGTTTGCCTATCGTCCCTGCCTGGAAGGGCAGGTGGCGAAAAACGCGCCGATTGTGCGCCTCTTGCCTCCCCCGTGCAAGCTGTCAGGCGGGGTGATAGATAACCCGCACCAGGCCGCTTGGCAGCACGGCGCTCGACACCGGTCTCAACCCTGCGGGGAGAGGCCCGGTAAAGAGCGGGATCCCGCCCCCCAGGGTGACCGGCACCCAGAACAGGGTCAGCTCGTCCACCAGGGCCCCCTGCAGACCCTGCCTCACCAGCTCCCCGCCATCCAGATAGAGGTGACAGCTTCCCCCCTGCCACAACTCGTCCAGCACCTGCGCCAGCGCCCCCTGCCGGAAGGAGACCCGAGGACGGGGGTCGGCGGGCCTGTGGGTCAGTACCACCAGCGGCTTGTCCCCGTAGGGCCACTCGGGAAAGGCGCTCACGATATCGTAGGTGTTGCGCCCCATCAGCAGGGTGTCCGCGCTCGCCATCAGGGCACTGTAGCCGGTCTCCTCCGGCCCGTCGCCACCATAGGGGGCCAGCCATGCCAGATCGCCCCCCTCCCCGGCGATGAAACCGTCGAGGGAGAGGGCGAGAAAGGCGGAGACCCGGGGCCGGCGCAGCTCAGTGCTCATGGTCGTGGTGCTCGTGGCGGGAAGGGGCGCCGGACTCCAGGGTCTCGAGGATGGCGCAGTGCTCCGCCGAGCGCGGGCCGCCGCAGCAGATGTCGGAGAGGGCCTTCAGGTTCTCGCGAAAACGGGTCAGCTCCAGGAGCTTCTGCTCCACCTGTTCGAGCTTGGTGTCGGCCACCGCCTTCACCTCCTGGCAGGTGACCTTGGCCTTGTTGGTGTCGAGGGCGAGCAGCTCGCCGATGTCCGCGAGGGAGAAGCCCACCGACTTGGCGCGGATGATGAACTCCAGCCGCCGCCTGTCCTGCTCCCCGTAGAGGCGATAACCGGATTCGTTGCGAATGCCCGGCGAGATGAGGCCGTTCTTCTCGTAAAAGCGCAGGGTGTCGGCCTTCACCCCGCACGCCTTGGCCAGTTCACCGATCCGATACATGGTCCTCTCCCCCCGCATGACATTCCCGACATGGTACTCAATATAAACCGGCCTCCACTATCACCTCTTTGCCCGGCGATTGCCAGTCAAAGGCAGGAAAGCAGCAGCTAACCCCCCACTTGCCGGCCATTTATCCCCAAAACACTGAAAAGACAAACGTTTCACAAAAATTCACCAGAAAACGTTTAACGCCGCATCCCACAAGGGTTTGTCTCTTTAAAAAATCCACCACAGGTCACATTTTTTGTGTAGAATACGCGCCCACAAGAGAGCGTCGCGTCAAGCGGGCATTTCCTAAAACGCTTTTGCCAACGGCCGCCCCGGGCGAGAGTGGTTTGCGAAATCCCCCACTTCCATTTATTTGGGGACTCTCTGTGTGTTGAGCCTCGCCTCCCATGGAACGGTCCCCGTTATGCTGAGGACGATAGTGTGATGGAACAAGCTCGACCCATTCGCCGTGCACTGCTGAGTGTGTCTGACAAGACTGGCATCCTGGAATTTGCCAAGGCACTCGACGCGCGTGGTGTGGCCCTGCTCTCCACCGGTGGTACCGCCAAGCTGCTGGCCGATGCGGGCCTGCCGGTGACCGAGGTGTCCGACTACACCGGATTCCCCGAGATGATGGACGGCCGGGTCAAGACCCTGCATCCCAAGGTACACGGCGGCATTCTCGGCCGTCGCGACCGGGATGACGCCATCATGGCCGAGCACGCTATCTCCCCCATCGATATGGTCGTCGTCAACCTCTATCCCTTCGCCGCCACCGTGGCCAAAGCCGGTTGCACCCTGGAAGACGCCGTCGAGAACATCGACATCGGCGGCCCGACCATGGTCCGCTCCGCTGCCAAGAACCACAAGGACGTCACCATCGTCGTCAAGGCCTCCGACTATGACCGCGTCATCGCCGAGATGGATGGCAACGGCAACAGCCTGACCCTCTCCACCCGCTTCGATCTGGCCATCGCCGCCTTCGAGCACACCGCCGCCTACGACGGCATGATCGCCAACTACTTCGGCACCCTGGTGCCCTCCTACGGCGAAAACAAGGAAGGCGACGAAGAGTCCCGCTTCCCCCGCACCTTCAACAGCCAGTTCATCAAGAAGCAGGACATGCGCTACGGCGAGAATAGCCACCAGGCTGCCGCCTTCTACGCCGAAGAGCAGGCCGCGCCGGGCTCGGTGGCAAGCGCCATCCAGCTGCAGGGCAAGGCCCTCTCCTACAACAACATTGCCGATACCGACGCGGCGCTGGAGTGCGTGAAGGAGTTCAGCGAACCGGCCTGCGTCATCGTCAAGCATGCCAACCCCTGCGGCGTCGCCATCGGTGACGACCTGCTGGCAGCCTACGATCGCGCCTACCAGACCGACCCCACCTCGGCCTTTGGCGGCATCATCGCCTTCAACCGCGAACTGGACGGCGAGACCGCCGCGGCCATCGTCGCCCGCCAGTTCGTGGAAGTGATCATCGCCCCCAGCATCAGCCAGGCAGCCCGCGAGGCGGTCGCCGCCAAGCAGAACGTGCGCCTGCTGGAGTGCGGCCAGTGGACTGCCCCGGCGCAAGGCTTTGACTTCAAGCGCGTCAACGGCGGCCTGCTGGTGCAGGAGCGCGATCTGGGCATGGTGACGCTCGGGGATCTGACCGTGGTCAGCCAGCGTCAGCCCACCGAGGCCGAGCTGCAGGATCTGCTGTTCTGCTGGAAGGTCGCCAAGTTCGTCAAATCCAACGCCATCGTCTACGCCAAGAACGGCCAGACCATCGGCGTGGGCGCCGGTCAGATGAGCCGCGTCTACTCTGCCAAGATCGCCGGCATCAAGGCCGAGGATGAAGGGCTGACCGTGGCGGGCTCCGTCATGGCCTCCGACGCCTTCTTCCCGTTCCGCGACGGCATCGATGCCGCTGCTGCCGCGGGCATCTCCTGCGTCATCCAGCCAGGTGGCTCGATGCGCGACCAGGAGGTGATCGACGCCGCCAACGAACACGGCATGTGCATGGTGTTCACCAACATGCGTCATTTCCGTCACTGACAGCCCAGGGCCGCCGATGGCGGCCCTGCCTCTTTAGCACCGGATCCTTTCCACTGGCAGTGCCACCGCAGCGCCAGTGAACTCAGACAGAAGCGAGCGAGACGATGAAAGTACTGATCATTGGCAACGGCGGCCGTGAACACGCCCTGGCCTGGAAGGCCAAACACTCCCCCCTGGTGACCCAGGTCTTCGTGGCACCGGGCAATGCGGGCACCCAGCTTGAGCCGGGCATCGAGAACGTCGCCATCCAGGCCACCGACATCGAGGGCCTGCTGGCCTTCGCCAAGGCGAACCAGGTCGGCCTCACCATCGTCGGACCGGAAGCCCCCCTGGTGAAAGGGGTGGTCGATGCCTTCCGCGCCGCCGATCAGACCATCTTCGGCCCGACCGCCGCCGCTGCCCAGTTGGAAGGCTCCAAGGCCTTCACCAAGGACTTCCTGGCCCGCCACGCCATCCCCACCGCCGATTACCAGAACTTCACCGAGGTGGAGCCGGCGCTGGCCTATCTGCGCGAGAAGGGCGCCCCCATCGTCATCAAGGCCGACGGTCTGGCCGCCGGCAAAGGGGTGATCGTCGCCATGACCCTCGACGAGGCAGAAGCGGCGGTGCGTGACATGCTCTCCGGCAATGCCTTCGGCGATGCCGGCGCCCGGGTGGTGATCGAGGAGTTCCTGGACGGGGAAGAGGCGAGCTTCATCGTCATGGTGGACGGCGAGCACGTGCTGCCCATGGCCACCAGCCAGGATCACAAGCGCGCCTTCGACGGTGACACCGGCCCCAACACCGGCGGCATGGGGGCTTACTCCCCGGCCCCCGTGGTGACCGACGAAGTGCACCAGCGCGTGATGGAACGGGTGATCATGCCGACCGTGCGCGGCATGGCTGCCGAGGGCAACGTCTACACCGGCTTCCTCTACGCCGGCCTGATGATCGATGCCGAGGGCAACCCCAAGGTGATCGAGTTCAACTGCCGCTTCGGCGACCCCGAAACCCAGCCCATCATGCTGCGGATGCAGTCCGATCTGGTGGATCTCTGCCTCGCCGCCTGCGCCGGCCAGCTGGATCAGAAGGAAGCCGTCTATGACCCCCGTGCCGCCATCGGCGTGGTGCTGGCGGCGGGTGGCTATCCCGGCGACTACACCAGCAACCACCCCATCAGCGGTCTGCCGGTGGACGAAGTGGCAGGGGAGAAGGTGTTCCATGCAGGCACCCGCCTGGAAGGGCACACCAGCCTGACCCAGGGTGGCCGCGTGCTGTGCGCCACCGCCCTCGGCCACACGGTGCAGGAAGCCCAGCAGCGGGCCTATGCCCTGGCTGGTCGCATCCAGTGGGACGGCATCTTCTATCGCAAGGACATCGGCTGGCGTGCCATCGAGCGCGAGCAGGCCGAATAAGGGCCGGATCCCGATCACTCAAAGGGCCTGCGGGCCCTTTTTTTGTTGCACGGCGTCTGTACGGGCAGTGAAATCGTCCATGGATGATGACTTTCAAAAACAAAAACACCTGAAAAACTCACCTGACGTTAAAAAACCGATGTGTGATAAATAATGGCAGCATGATTCACTGCCTGCGGGCCCCTTCCCGGACCAGATGCGCGCCCTTGTATCCCTGCCGGAGGCGAGATCCGGTGGCCGTTCTCTTTCGGCTACATTCCCACAGCAATCCCCTGCACAATTCGTCACAATTGGTCGCACTTTCTTCATACAATGATCGCCCTTTCATGGCATCATGATGCGTGAAACCGCACTCAAATGAGTGCTATAACAACCTGCAATCTCGTCGTTTCATAAGGAAATCCCATGCTGAAAACTGTGCGTCCCCTGCTGCTGCCCCTGATGTTTGGCCTGATGGCCCTGCCTGCCATGGCCGGCGATCTGGAGCAGCCGATGAAGAAGATCGGCTTCAACTACAAGCAGGCCGTCAAGGCCGACGACGCGGCCACCATGGAGAAATACATCAAGGAGATGAAGGCCCAGCTGGACGTCGCCAAGGGCAAGAACATGCCCGCCGTCAAGAAGGAGAAGTTCCTGGAAGGCATGACCGAAGTGCAGACCGAGCTGGATGCCAGCCTGGCAGCCCTCAAGGCCGGTGACGAAGCCAAGGCGCGCGAGCACCTGGCCAAGGTCAACGACCTGAAGAAGGAGTACCACAACTATGCCAAGCAAAAAGGCTGATCCCTTCCACTGGGATGCTCTGGTGCGCCTCACCCACTGGGGTGTGGCGGCCATCTGTATCGGCAACCTCTGGCTCAACGAGGCGGGCGAGGAGTGGCACGAGCGGATGGGATACGCCGTCATGGTGCTCATCGGCATACGCCTGCTGTGGGGGCTCACCTTCGCTCGCGGCCACGCCCGCCTGCGCGCCCTCATCCCGAGCCGGGAGGATTTTCGCCATCAGGCCGACGCCCTGCGCGAACGGACCCCGCCCACCCCGGGCCATCACGGCAGCGGCAAGCTGGCGGTCTGGGCACTCTGGCTGCTGGTACTCGCCACCGCAGGGACCGGCTGGTTCCAGAACACCGAGACCGGCTTCGATCTGGGGGCGGACGACTGGCACGAGTGGTGCACCTGGGCACTCCAGGGCATGATCGCCCTGCACCTGTGCGCCATCGCCTACACCTCCTGGCGCCAGCGCAGCAACCTGGTCACCCGCATGCTGCCAGGGCGTCGTGCCCGGGCCAGTACCGGGCAGCAGGAACCCAACGTCTGAACGTTCACGGGGCCCTGCGGGGCCCCTGTTCATCCCCTTCGCTACCTGCTTGACGGGATCTCGCACCGATCTGCCCCCCTCTGCCCCCTCCTGCTGCCACCGAATGGCATGAAAGCATTTTCATTCACATTTCTTAATTAATTCAGCTTGTTCGATTTTCAACCACGTCGATTTCATGAATGCTACGGAGCTGAACGAGGTTGTTTGTTGTCCGTTCGACTACACGACAGTGATACGTCAATAACAAGATCGAAGGGAAAATCGTCATGCACAACACACTGTTTCGAACCGCCCTGCTGGCGGCGGCACTCGGCTCTTTCAGCCACACTGCCAGCGCCGAAGGAGTCATGGTTCACCTGTTCCAATGGAAGTTCAACGACATCGCCAACGAGTGCGAGACCGTGCTCGGGCCCAAGGGGTTCGGTGGCGTCCAGATCACCCCACCCGCCGAGCACAAGCAGGGCAGCCAGGTCTGGTGGACCGTCTATCAACCGGTCAGCTTCAAGAATTTCAACAGCTTCGGCGGTAGCGAGGCAGAGCTCAGGAGCATGATCGCCCGCTGCAACGCGGCCGGGGTCAAGGTCTATGCCGACGCCGTCTTCAACCAGCTGGCATCGGGTTCGGGCACCGCCACCGGCGGCGGCAGCTACAACTCGGGGCAATACCAATATCCCCAGTTCGGCTACAACGACTTCCACCACAGCGGCGACATCACCAACTACGGTGACAGCAACAACGTCTGGAACGGCGCCCTCTACGGCATGCCGGACCTCAATACCGGCTCATCCTACGTCCAGGATCAGATCGCCACCTACATGAAGACCCTGCTCGGCTGGGGCGTGGCGGGCTTTCGCATCGATGCGGCCAAGCACATGGCGCCGGCCGATGTGAAGGCCATTCTCGACAAGGCAGGCAGCCCCAGGGCCTACCTGGAGGTGATCGGCGCAGGCGGGGAGTCCCCCGACATCCAGCCGGGCCGCTACACCTACATCGACACCGTCACCGACTTCAAATACGGCACCGATCTCGCCGCCAACTTCAACGGCCAGATCAAGAACCTCAAGACCCTGGGCGAGAGCTGGGGCCTGCTCCCCTCCAACAAGGCCTTCGTCTTCGTGGTCAACCACGACCGCGAACGCGGCCACGGCGGTGGCGGCATGCTCACCTTCATGAGCGGTGCCCGCTACGATCTGGCCAACACCTTCATGATGGCCTGGCCCTATGGCTGGAAGCAGGTGATGTCCGGCTATCGCTTTGAAAACATGGGTACCTATGAAACCGACAAGGGGGCGCCGGGCAGCACGCCCTGCACGGACAGCCAGTGGAACTGCGAACAGCGCCGACCGACCATCATGAACATGGCCCTGTTCCACAACCGGACCGAAGGCCAGCCCGTCAGCAACTGGTGGGACAACGGCAACAACCAGATCGCCTTCGGCCGCGGCGACAAGGGCTTCATCGCCATCAACAACGAGAGCGGCAGCCTGGTGGCCTCGGTGCAGACCGGCCTGCCGGCCGGCGAGTACTGCAACCTCCTGGGGGGCAATGACTACTGCAGCGGCGGTTATGTCACCGTCGATGGCAGCGGCAAGGCCAGCCTGAACGTCCCCGGCATGAAGGCGGCCGCCATCATCGCCGGTTGCACCAAGGCCAGCCCCTGCGGTGGTTCCGTCCTGCCGGGCAACAAGTTCAGCAGCATGAACCTGCGCGGTACCCACAACGCCTGGGGCAATACCCCCATGACCGTCAATGCCAACCGTGTCTGGTCCGCCACCCTCACCCTGACCGGCAACGGTGACGCCACCGGTGCCCAGCGCTTCAAGTTCGACGTCTTCGGCAACTGGGCCGAGAACTACGGCGACAACGAAGGGGATGGCATCGCCGACAAGGGCAGCAGCAAGGATATCCTGGTCAGCGGGGCGGGCACCTACAGCATCACCCTGAGCGAGAGCGATCTGCGCTACACGGTCACCCCCCTCACCAGCAACCAGGCACCGGTCGCTACCCTCTCCCCCAAAACCCTCAGCGTCAAGGCGGGGGAGAGCGTGGTGTTCGACGCCTCCGCTTCCAGCGATGATGACGGCGTGGTGAGCTACAGCTGGTCCAGCGGGGGCACCGCCGCCACGGAGACAGTCCGGTTCGATACCCCGGGTACCCATACCGTGACGGTCACCGTGACCGATGCGGAAGGGTTGACCGCCAGTGCCAGCGCCACCGTGACCGTCACCGACGACAACGGCACCTACGCCAGCGAACTGCCCACCCTGAACTTCCGCGGCACCCCCAATGCCTGGGGATCCCTTGCCATGACACTGGTCGCCGACAATCAGTGGGAAGCCCTGGTCACCTTCGACGGTCAGACCAACCAGCGCTTCAAGTTCGACGTCAAGGGGGACTGGACCCAGAACTACGGCGACACCAACAAGGACGGCGTGGCCGAACTGACCGGCAGTGACATCCTCACCCCGGTCATCGGCCAGTACCGGGTACGTTTCAACGATCAGACCCTGCAATACAGCCTGACTCCGGTGAGCGTCACCTATGCCAAGAATGTCGCCAGCCTCAACATTCGCGGCACCACCAACAACTGGGGCACCACCCCCATGTCCCTGGTCGGTGATCACCTCTGGCAGGCCAGCGTCACCTTCACCGGCAGCGGTGATGGCAACGGCGGCCAGCGCTTCAAGTTCGACGTCAAGGGGGACTGGACCCAGAACTACGGCGACACCAACAAGGATGGCGTGGCCGAGCTGGCCGGGGCAGACATCACCACGGCAGTGGTCGGTGCCTATGTGGTGCGCTTCAACGACCAGACCCTGGCCTACAGCCTGAGCGCCCAGTAAGGCTGGACACACGCCAGGGCCATTGCGCCCCGGCGCCGAACCAGGCCTCCCGCCATCGGCGGGAGGCCTTTTTCATGGCCCCATGACCCGTTCCCCGCCAGCCTGTCGGCAGGCATACTGATCCTTCATCCCCATGCAGGAGCGCATATGAAACAGTTGAACACCCTCAAGGCCGAGGGACGGATCGAGGAAGCCCGTCAGCACGGTCTGCTGCAACTCATCGAGCACCCAACCCACGCCGAGCTGCATTACGAAGTGGCCGGACTGCACGACATGCTGGGGCGAGAGGCCCAGGCCATTCCGCTCTATCAGAAGGCTGTGTCGCTGGGGCTTGGCGAGTCGTCGCTGCGCGGAGCCCTGCTTGGACTTGGCAGCTCCTATCGCACCACGGGCCGTCATGCCGAGGCGCTGGCCACCTTTGACGAGGCCCTGTCCCGCTTCCCCGATGCCGTGGAGTTCAAGGTGTTTCGTGCCATGACCTGCTACAACCTGGGGCGCAGCAAGGAGGGGATGGAGACGCTGCTGGGGATCCTCGCGACCACCACCACGGATCCCGCCCTGCTTCCCTACCGGCGCGCCATGGCGCTCTATGCCGAGGATCTGGACAGGCGCTGGTGAGCGCCAGAAACGACAAAGCCGCTCAAAAGAGCGGCTTTGTCTGAAAATGGTGGCCCCTGGGGGACTTGAACCCACGACCAATCGATTATGAGTCGACTGCTCTGACCAACTGAGCTAAGGGGCCATTGATGCTGGTTAGCGGCGTGGATTATAGGGGATGGCGGATACCCCGTCCATAGTCAGATCAACCACTTGGCGAGATTTCATCCATATTCAAGCGGTTCCATGACCCCTCTTCACGCCCATGCCAGCACGGATAAAACAAAGCCCCGCACGGCGGGGCTTTTTGTTGCAATGTCAGGCTGACAGAACCCGGGACTACTCGTCCAGGAAACTGCGCAGCACTTCCGAGCGGCTCGGATGGCGCAGTTTGCGCAGGGCCTTGGCTTCGATCTGACGGATACGCTCACGGGTGACGTCGAACTGCTTGCCCACTTCCTCGAGGGTGTGGTCGGTGTTCATGTCGATACCGAAGCGCATGCGCAGTACCTTGGCTTCCCGTGCGGTCAGCCCGGCCAGCACTTCGCGGGTCGCGTTGCGCAGGCTCTCGCTGGTGGCCGCATCCGCTGGCAGAGCCAGGGTGGTATCTTCGATGAAGTCGCCCAAGTGGGAGTCTTCATCATCACCGATGGGCGTCTCCATGGAGATGGGCTCCTTGGCGATTTTCAGTACCTTGCGGATCTTGTCTTCCGGCATGCCCATGCGCATGGCCAGCTCTTCCGGGTTCGGTTCACGACCCATCTCCTGCAGCATCTGGCGGGAGATACGGTTGAGCTTGTTGATGGTCTCGATCATGTGCACCGGGATACGGATGGTACGGGCCTGATCCGCGATGGAGCGGGTAATGGCCTGACGGATCCACCAGGTGGCATAGGTCGAGAACTTGTAGCCGCGACGATATTCGAACTTGTCGACCGCCTTCATCAGACCGATGTTGCCCTCCTGGATCAGATCCAGAAACTGCAGACCGCGGTTGGTGTACTTCTTGGCGATGGAGATAACCAGACGCAAGTTGGCCTCGACCATCTCTTTCTTGGCACGGCGGGCTTTGGCCTCACCAATGCTCATGCGGCGGTTGATGTCCTTGATCTGGGCGATGGACAGGCCGGTCTCTTCTTCGATCTGCTGCAGCTTGCCGATGGAACGCAGTACTTCTTCGTCCATCTCGAGCAGGCGGGGAGACCACGCCTTGCCGGCCTGCTTCTGGTATTCGAACCAGGCAGTTTCGCACTCGTTGTTGGTGAAGGCCGCGACGAAGGTCTTCTTCGGCATCTTGGCCTGCTCAACGCAGAGCTTCATGATGATGCGTTCCTGCACGCGGACACGCTCCATCATCTCCCGCATGTTGTTGACCAGGCGATCGAACTGCTTGGGCATCAGGCGGAATTGACGGAAGACATCGGCCAGCTGGGCGATGGCATTCTGGGTGTCGTCGTGGGCGCGGCCATTCTGCTGAATGGAGAGACGAGTCACCTCGTACTGGGCACGCAGTTCGCCGAATTTCTCGCGAGCGACTTCCGGATCCGGGCCACCGTCGCCATCATCGTCGGTGTTGTCGCCGTCTTCGTCTTCGTCCTCATCTTCGTCTTCGTCTTCGTCGGCGAGGTCGTCCTCGCTGAGCTCGGAGCCGATATGAGTGGCGGTCGGTGCCACGTCATCCACTTCGTTCGGATCGATGAAGCCGGAGATGATGTCGGACAGGCGAAGCTGCTCGGCTTCGTATTTGTCATACTGTTCGAGCAGATAGGTGATGGCTTCAGGGTACTCGGCGACGGAGCTTTGTACCTGGTTGATACCGTCTTCAATCCGCTTGGCGATGTCGATTTCGCCTTCGCGGGTCAGCAGTTCGACGGTACCCATTTCCCGCATGTACATGCGGACGGGATCGGTCGTGCGACCAATCTCAGATTCAACAGATGCCAGAGCCTGGGCCGCTGCTTCGGCAGCGTCCTCATCGGCGGTACCACCTTCAGCCATGATAAGGTCATCGGCATCCGGAGCGTTTTCAACCACTTGAATGCCCATATCGTTGATCATCTGGATGATGTCTTCGATCTGGTCTGAATCGACAATGTCTTGCGGGAGGTGATCGTTCACCTCGGCATAGGTCAGGTAGCCCTGTTCTTTACCTTTGGCAACGAGGAGTTTAAGCTGAGACTGCGGGGTTTGCTCCATAGAACTCATCCGGTTGGTGTTGCTAGGTTGCGCGTACAGTGCGCTGCTGCGCAAATAGCCAATTCTAATAGAAAACCGCCAGACATGCTATGTCTGGTTGCGGCGTCGGTCATGAGAAACCCCTGCCCGCAGTGTTGTCGGGGCCAGGTGGTTATAAAGTGTTTGCTTTCAATCCCGTCGATTCGGGCAACGCTATTCATATTGGGACTGCTCACTCAAATATCAAGCCCCACTCTCATTTCTTTTCTCAATCTGCACCTCTCTGATCAGCATCATCAGCTCCTGAGTTTCCTCAGAGCTTAGCCCTTCCTGCGCCACCTTGGCCTGCAATTCTTCGATCCGTTGCTTCAGGAAAAGGTTGATGAAACCGACAAAGGTATCCTGCAATTCTCCCAGAATATCGGGCTCCTGGTCGAGCTTTACCTCTTCAAACAGGTCATGCATCGCCAGCTGGGCAAGTATTTCTCCCTCTTTTGTGCCGCGCCAATGCTCCAGCAGGATACCCGTTGTCACTCCCGGCTGGATCAGGATCTGCTGGTGCAGTTGCAGCAGGAAAGGGATCCCCTGCAGGCGCAGCCCGACCAACTCGGGCATGGCCGGCAGCTCGGCGGTGATCGCCGGATACTGCACCATCAGTGCCAGAGCCCTGCGGATCGGCGTCAGTTTGGTCGCCTTGGGTTTGTTAACTTCCGCCTTGGGCTGGCTGTTGCGGGCAAACAGCTCGGTAATCCGCTGCTTGTTTTCTCCCCAACGCATCATGCTGGAGAGTCGGGTAATCAACCCCTCGCGAGTGAAACCTTCCGGTACCCGACGAATCAGCTCGGCGGCCTTGTTGGCCACTTCAAACTTGCCTGCCTCACCGGAAAGAGCCGCATCGCGCCCGAGGCGTTCGAACATGAAATCCGCAAACGACTGGGCCTTGTCGAGCAGCGCTTCGAACCCCTCCTTGCCGATCTGGCGTACCAGCGAGTCGGGATCCTCGCCATCCGGCAAAAAGACGAACTTGAGTTCACGGCCGTCCTGCAGGTGGGAGAGCGCGTTGTCCAGCGCCCGCCAGGCCGCTTCCCGACCGGCGTTGTCGCCGTCGTAGCAACAGACCACCTCTGCCGTGGTACGGAACAGGGTGTGGATGTGATCGCTGGTGGTCGCAGTCCCCAGTGCCGCCACCGCATAGTCGATGTCGTACTGGCCGAGCGCCACCACATCCATGTAGCCTTCCACCACCAGGATCCGGCGCGGATCCTTGTGTGCCTGCTTGACCTCATAAAGGCCGAACAGCTCTCGCCCCTTGTGGAAGATGGGGGTTTCGGGGGAGTTCAGGTACTTGGGCGTGCCATCCCCCAGCACTCGGCCACCGAAGCCGATGACCCGGCCGCGTTTGTCCCGGATCGGAAACATGATGCGATCGCGGAAACGATCGTAGCTGCCCGGGCCGCTGTCACGGGGGATCAGCATACCGCCCGAAATCAGCAGTTGTTCGTGATCCCTACTGGCGCCAAAGCGGCGACGCACCTGATCCCAGTCCCCAGGGGCATAACCGATGTTGAAGCGCTTGACCACCTCGCCAGTCAGGCCCCGGCCTTTCAGATACTCCACCGCCTGAGGCGCGTTCTTGAGATTGCTCTCATAGAAGCGCGCAATCTGGTTCATCAGCTCGAACAGATCCTTGCTGACGGCTGGTTGGCTATGGCTTGATCCACCCGCCGTTTGCTCACGGGGGACCTGCATACCGTGCAGGCTTGCCAGCTCTTCGATGGCATCGGGGAATTCCAGGCCGTCGTACTCCATGACAAAGCCGATGGCATTGCCGTGGGCACCACAACCGAAACAGTGATAGAACTGCTTCTCCTGGCTGACGGTAAAGGAGGGGCTTTTTTCGTTATGAAAAGGGCAGCAAGCCTGGTAGTTCTTACCGGCTTTCTTCAACCGCACACGGGAGTCGATCAACTCGACTATGTCCGTGCGTACGAGCAGATCATCGATAAAGGATTGCGGGATCCTGCCAGCCATAACCGTCCTGTTTCATTGCATAGGAAATAAAAAAGCCGCGCATTCCAATGGGAAGCACGGCTTCTTCGACCAAACAAGAGAGTTGCCTGTTACGCCAAGCGGGTTTTCACCTGAGCACTGACGGCGCCGACATCGGCACGCCCCTGAATTTTTGGCTTCAAGACAGCCATGACTTTACCCATGTCAGCCATGACGGCAGCACCACTTTCAGTGATGGCTTGCTCGATCAGGGCGGCAATTTCGTCTGCGGTCAGCTGTTGTGGCAGGAACTCCTGCAGCACAACGATCTCGGCGGACTCTTTGTCGGCGAGATCCTGGCGACCGGCAGCTTCAAACTGGCTGATGGAATCGCGACGCTGTTTGACCATTTTGGTCACGACAGCGAGGATCTCTTCATCATTGAGCTCGACACGGGTATCGACTTCACGCTGCTTGATTTCTGCCATCAACAAGCGGATAGCACCCAACCGAGGCTTGTCTTTGGCAAGCATGGCGAGCTTTTGCTGATCCTTGAGTTGATCCTTCAGAGACACGGCATGATCCCTTGATTAGTACAGGCGGATACGACGTGCGTTTTCGCGGGACAGCTTCTTGGCGTGACGCTTGACAGCGGACGCTTTGGCGCGCTTGCGAATGGTAGTCGGCTTCTCGTAGAACTCACGGCTACGAACTTCGGACAGGATACCGGCCTTTTCGCAAGAACGCTTGAAGCGACGCAGAGCAACGTCAAACGGCTCATTTTCACGGACTTTGATTACTGGCATGTGCCTTTCACCTCAGTGATAAATTGTTAGCTGACCTTCAATCGATCAGCATGTCTTAAAATGGTGCGAAATTATACTCTGGACAGGGAATGAAAGTAAACCCGCAGAGATCGCTCTGGTTTAAAAAACCCGCGAAGGTTACCATAGCCGTCTCATTTTAGCAGTGAAATTTTTTAGCAATGCGTGTATTGGGCATAGAGACATCCTGTGACGAAACCGGGATCGCGATCTTCGATGATCAAAAAGGGATCCTTTCCCACCAGTTGTACAGCCAGGTCAAGCTGCATGCGGACTACGGCGGCGTCGTTCCCGAGCTCGCCAGCCGGGACCATGTACGCAAGACGATCCCCTTGATCCAGGCCGCCTTGAAAGAGGCCGGACTTGGCAAGGATGACATCGATGGCATCGCCTATACCGCGGGGCCAGGTCTGGTTGGCGCCATCCTGGTCGGGGCGACCATAGGCCGCTCGCTGGCCATGGCCTGGGACAAGCCGGCCATCGCCGTACACCACATGGAAGGCCACCTGCTGGCCCCCATGCTGGAAGAGAAGGCCCCCGAGTTCCCCTTCGTGGCGCTCTTGGTTTCCGGCGGCCACTCCATGCTGGTCCGGGTCGACGGTATCGGCAGCTATCAGCTGCTGGGCGAATCGATCGACGATGCCGCCGGTGAGGCGTTCGACAAGACCGCCAAGCTGATGGGTCTGGACTACCCCGGTGGTCCGCTGCTCTCACGGCTGGCGGAGAAGGGCATCAAGGGACGTTTCAACTTCCCCCGTCCCATGACCGACCGTCCCGGGCTCGACATGAGCTTCTCCGGCCTCAAGACCTTTGCCGCCAATACCATAGCAGCCAATGGCGACGACGAGCAGACCCGTGCCGACATCGCCCGGGCGTTTGAGGATGCGGTGGTCGACACACTGGCCATCAAGTGCCGTCGCGCCCTGAAAGAGACCAGTCTCAATCGTCTGGTCGTGGCAGGCGGCGTCAGCGCCAATCGTCATCTGCGCGCCCAGCTGGCCGAGCTGATGGAGAGCCTCAAAGGTGAAGTCTTCTACCCGCGCACCGAATACTGCACCGACAACGGCGCCATGATCGCCTATGCCGGCATGCAACGCCTGAAGGCGGGAGTCTTCGAACCCCTCGTCGTCAAGGCCGTGCCGCGCTGGCCGCTGGACACTCTGGATCCGGTGTGATCCGGAGGATCCACGACAAAAAGAAAGGGGCCTGCGGCCCCTTTTTCATCTTGATGACGGTATTCATACCCGTTTAGTTGGTGCGGAACAGCGCCTCAATGGACAGCCCCTGCCCCAGCAGAATTTCCCGCAGACGGCGCAACCCTTCCACCTGGATCTGGCGCACCCGCTCGCGGGTCAAACCAATCTCGGCGCCCACGTCTTCCAGGGTGGCCGGTTCATAGCCGAGCAGACCGAAACGGCGGGCCAGCACTTCGCGCTGCTTGGGATTTAGCTCCTCCAGCCAGTGCACTATGCTGCTGCGCATGTCATCTTCCTGGGACTCCAGCTCGGGCCCCATGCCGCGCTCGTCGGAAAGTACGTCCAGCAGCGCCTTGTCGCGATCGCCACCAATGGGAGTATCCACCGAGGTGATCTTCTCGTTGAGCTTGAGCATGCGATTCACATCGTCCACAGAGCGATCCAGTGCAGAGGCGATATCCTCGGCGGTCGGCTCATGGTCGAGACGATGGGAAAGCTCGCGCGCAGTGCGCAGATAGACGTTCAGCTCCTTGACCACATGGATGGGCAGACGAATGGTCCGGGTCTGGTTCATGATGGCCCGCTCTATGGTCTGGCGGATCCACCAGGTGGCATAGGTGGAGAAGCGGAAACCGCGCTCGGGGTCAAACTTCTCGACCGCGCGAATAAGACCGAGGTTGCCCTCTTCGATGAGATCCAGCAGCACCAGGCCGCGGTTGTTGTAGCGCCGGGCAATCTTGACCACCAGGCGCAGGTTGGATTCAATCATGCGCTTGCGCGCCGCTTTGTCGCCACGCAGAGCACGGCGGGCGTAGTAGACTTCCTCTTCGGCCGTGAGCAAGGGGGAGAAACCAATCTCCCCCAGATAGAGCTGGGTGGCGTCCATTACCTTGTTCAGCTCGGGCGCCATCAGTTCATCGGAAATGGTCTCTTCGGCTTCGGCCGCCACTTCCTGAACCTCTTCTTCCTCCTGAACCTCCAGCTCCTCGTCGAACTCTAACTCTGCATCCTGCATTACCAGTTGTTCTTGGCTCATGATATCTCTCCCTGACCTACACCAGAGTAAGACTCAGCTCTCTGAGTTAACGCTTTGGCAAATAGCCCATCGGGTTGATCGACTTGCCTTTGTACCGGATTTCAAAGTGCAAGCGCACATCCGGCGCATCCGTGCTACCCATATTGGCGATAACCGCTCCGCCCTTCACGGTGTCTCCCTCCTTGACCCTCAACTCATCGTTGTGAGCGTAGGCGGAGAGGTAGTCATCGTTGTGCTTGAGAATTATCAGCTTGCCATAACCTCGCAGTGCACTGCCCGCATAGACCACTTTGCCGCTGCTCGCAGCGTAAATGGGTTGGCCCTTCTGGCCGGAAATGTCGATGCCCTTGTTGCCTTGTTCCGCAACGGAGAAGCCTTCAACGATCCGCCCTTTGGTCGGCCAATGCCAGGAGAGTGTTGACGAGGAACTGACGGTTTTTTGTTCTTTCGCCTGAGCGTATGCTGTTGACGAGGCAGGAGCAATCGTTTTCTGAGCAATAAATGGTGTGGTCGTACCTGCCGGAGCCGTGGCCAGGGGTTTGGGCCCCGTGCTGGTCACAACCGGTGTGGTTGCTGCCACCATCTGACCACCCGAGGAACCCGCGCCCCCCACATTGAGCACCTGACCCACGTGCAATGCATAAGGAGCCTGAAGGTTGTTGCGCTGGGCCAAGGCCTGGTTGGAGAGACCGAACTGGCGACCGATGCTGCTCAAGGTATCGCCACGGCGCACCTCGTAACTGCCAGACCCCGTCACACTGCCACGACTGACAGGGCTGCCGACGGTTGCCACCGCCATGGGGGCGGAAGCCCCATCGAGCCTGAGCTGCTGGCCGGGATAAATGTTATAGGGGGGAGTGATGCCATTGATGCTGATAAGCGAAGCCACATCCATGCCAGAACGAAATGCAATGGAGTAGAGAGTGTCTCCTTTGACCACGGTGTACCCGTTGCCTGCAATGCCGGGCTTGGTCATACCTTGACGCACGGGGATGGTCGAAGCGACCTGATCATTGCCCAGGCTGTGCACCGGAGCCGCAGTCTTGCTGGAGGAACAGGCAAGCAGCAGCCATGACAACACGACGACACCGCTACCTTGCCAAACACGCGAACACATAGTGGATCCTTAACGACTAAACCAGAAATAGGCCGCAACGGCCAAACCAATACAGAGCCAGCCCAGCACATCCACATAGTGCATCAGCTTGCGCTCCATCTTCTCGCCGCCCCAGCGCATCAGACCTGCAACCAGGAAGAAGCGCATGCCACGACCGATCAGCGAGGTCAGGATGAAAGGCAACAGTGCCATGTGGAGCAAGCCAGCCGTGACGGTAAACACCTTGTAGGGGATCGGCGTGAAGCTGGCAATAAAAATAACCCAGATGCCCCACTGCGCGAACCACTGCTCGGCCAGGGCAATCTTGTCCTCATAGCCAACCGAGGTCACCAGCGGCTGCACCACTGGCTCCCACAGGGCATAGCCGAGCAGATAACCAAACAGGGCGCCCAGCACCGAAAAGAGAGTGGCCAGCGCGGCATAGTGCCAGGCGCGATGAGGTTTGCCGAGCGCCATGGGCGCCAGCATCACATCCACCGGGATGGGCCAGAAGATGGATTCAATAAAGGCGGTGATGGCCAGATACCAGAGGGCATACTTGTGGCGTGCCCACTGCATCACCAGAACATAAAGGCGGGAAAACAACTTCACTCGACATCTCCGTCAATCAGGGGAACGAAACGTACCGGCTCCAGGATCCGGCTGGTGAGCTGGGAGCCCGATCGCTCGATGAGCTGCAGGGTCTGCTGGCCATCACCCACCGGCAACACCAGACGACCACCGTCAGCCAGCTGATCGGTCAGGGCCTTGGGGACCTCACTGGCCGCCGCCGTCACCAGAATGGCGTCGAAAGGGCCCTTGTTGGGCCAACCTAGCCACCCATTGCCGTGCTTGGCCGACACATTGTGCAGATCGAGCTGGCGCAATCTGCGCCGGGCCTGAAACTGCAGCGACTTGATCCGCTCCATGGTGTAGACATGCTCCACCAGGTGGGCCAGTACCGCCGTCTGGTAGCCCGATCCCGTCCCGATCTCCAGCACATGGGCCGGATCGTTCTGGATCAGCAGCTCGGTCATGCGCGCCACGATGTAAGGCTGGGAGATGGTCTGCCCATGGCCGATGGGCAGGGCCGTATTGTCCCAGGCCTTGTGGGCCATGGCCTCATCCACGAACAGCTGGCGCGGCACCTTCGCAATCGCCGCCAATACGCGGAAATCGCGGACATCCTGGGCAATCAGTTGATTCAACAGGCGCTGTACTATCACAACGTCATCCCTGCAGATCCAGCCACGCGCCCAGGGTCGACAGACTGCCGTAGGCCGTCATGTCGATGGTCAGGGGAGTGATGGAGACATAACCCTGCTCGATGGCGGCAAAGTCCGTTCCCTCTCCCGCATCCTGCTGGTTGCCGGGGGGGCCAATCCAGTAGACGGGCTGACCACGGGGATCCTCGGTGCGGATCACCGACTCCGCCCGGTGGCGATTGCCAAGACGCGTCACCCTGATCCCCTTGATCTGCTCGAGCGGCAGGTCCGGCACATTCACGTTGAGGATCTGATCCGCAGGCAACGGATGCACCATCAGCCCCCGCACCAGCTTGGCGGCGTAGTGGGCCGCACTGGCGAAATGAGTCTTGCCCACCAGCGATACGGCGATGGAGGGGAAACCAAGATGACGCCCTTCCGTCGCGGCCGCCACCGTCCCCGAGTAGATGACGTCATCCCCCAGGTTGGCCCCGTGATTGATACCGGCCACCACCATGTCGGGCTCAGGGCGCAGCAGTTCGTTGACCGCCAGATGAACGCAGTCGGTCGGCGTCCCCTTGACCGCATAACTCTTGATGCCGTGAAAACTGGACGCATCGAGGCGGGTGACCCGCAGCGGAACTTCCAGCGTCAGGGAGTGGCTGGCACCGCTGCGGTTGCGATCCGGTGCCACCACCACGACCTCGCCACAGGCACGCAACGCCTCGCTGAGGGCGCGAATGCCCTCGGCGTGTACCCCATCGTCATTACTGACCAGAATTCGCATCGGTTGAGTTCCTGAAACCGTGATCGGCCTCTTCGGCCAGCATTAACTCTCGTACCACGCTGGTGGCAAAGGCACCGGCCGGCAGGAAGAATGACAGGATCAGCACCTCGTCCTCCCGTTGCCAGCTCATCTGCTCCGGCTTGAGCAGCAGCGGGCGCCTGTCCTGATCCAGCCCGGCTTTCTCCAGTCCTTCGCACCAGTCACCATAAGGAGCCAGCACTTCTTGCTCGAACTCGGCAGCCGCGCCCTGGCTCGCCAGACGGCCACGGCCCCACTGGGGAGCGGTCAGCTGCACGTCTCCGGAGGCAAGGCGAGCCTCCAACTCGGGAGTCACGCTCTCTTCGCTGAAGATGGAGTGGCTGCCCTTGAGCATCACGCAGTCGCCTACCAGCAGCTGATGGGCCAGTCCCTGCTCGATGCGGGCGCTGACGATGGCATTGAACAGCATGCTGCGAGCGGCGGATAGATAGAGGGAGCGCTTGTTGCGATCCTTGATCCGTTTGCCGGCGAACATCGCCTTGGCGGCCTCCAGGTTGTTGCCACCTCGGCCGAAACGCTGCTCGCCGTAGTAGTTGGGCACCCCCTGGGTTGCTATCGCCTGCAAACGGGATTCCAGCCCGTCGGCCTGCTCCAGCCCGGTGAGACGCAGGGTGAAGTGGTTGCCCTTGAGATAGCCGACCCGCAGCTTCTTGTTGTGGCGCTTCACCTCAAGGATCCGGATGTTGTCGTTCTCGATGACCGAGAGATCCGGCTCGCCCTTGCCCGGCAGATGGATGCCGAACCACTGTTCGGTCACCGCATGGCGATCTTTCAGACCAGCCCAGGTCACTGCATTGCGGGCAACCCCGGCCGCATCGGCCAGCAGGCCAGCCACCCAGGCAGTATTCTCGCCGGTTTTGCGTACCCGGACGAAGATGTGTTCACCCTCGCCGCAAGGTTCGAACCCGAGATCTTCATTGACCACGAAGTCGGCGGCCTCGGCCTTGAGGATGCCGCGAGCAGTGGGCGTCCCGTGCAGATAGGCAAGTTGTTCAAGCATCATTGTTTCACCAGCAAGACGACGGCTTCGGTGGCGATCCCTTCCTTGCGCCCCGTGAATCCGAGTTGTTCGGTGGTGGTCGCCTTGACGTTCACCCGGTTCAAATCACATTGCAGATCCGCGGCCAGCACGGCGCACATGGCGTCGATATGGGGGGCCATCTTGGGGGCCTGGGCGATGATGGTCACATCCAGGTTGCCGATGGCATAACCTGCGAGCTGCACGCGGGCAAAGACATCCCGCAGCAGGATGCGGCTGTCGATGCCCTTGAATTCGGCGGCGGTATCGGGGAAGTGGCGGCCGATGTCGCCAGCGCCGATGGCCCCCAGCAGGGCATCGCTCACCGCATGCAGCACCACGTCACCATCGGAGTGGGCCATCAGGCCCTGTTCATAGGGCACTGCCACCCCGCCCAGCATGCAGGGACCGACCCCGCCAAACTTGTGAACATCAAAACCATGTCCGATCCGCATCATGCCTACGCCCTCCTCAATACACGGAAATCTGTCTCATCAAAACCATGTCCGGTGCGGATCATGCCTGCTCCTCTGGGGATGAATCGGGTCGTGCCGACCGGCACGCACGTTGTTGCTGTAAATAGAGCCCGGCCAGGGAGAGATCTTCCGGCCGGGTCACCTTGATGTTATCGGCCCGCCCTTCCACCATGCGCACGGGGAAACCGGCGCGTTCCATGGCGGAGGCTTCATCGGTGATGGCGGCGCCGAGCGCCAGCCCCTCCTCCAGCGCCCGCTTGAGGGGGCGGACCAAAAACATCTGGGGCGTCAGGGCATGCCAGAGCTGCTCGCGATCCACGGTGGCGAGGATATTGCCGGCCGCATCGGTGCGCTTCATGGTATCGCGCACCCGGCTGCCGAGGATGGCACCGCCAGAGGCCATGGCGGCAGCAATGAGCGCATCGAGATCCTCGTGGGTCAGACAGGGCCGGGCGGCGTCATGCACCAGTGCCCACTCCCCTTCTGCCACGTGCAACGCATTGAGCACCGAGAAGGCGCGCTCGCTTCCCCCTTCCACTCGCAGCACCCGCGGATCGGTTGCCACGGTCAGGGTCTCAAACCAGCGGTCGTGGGGCGCCAGCGCCACGATCACACGGGCGATGGCGGGATGGGAGAGCAGACGCTCCAGGGTGTGCTCCAGAATGCATTTCCCTGCCAGGGAAAGGTACTGCTTGGGGCAACTGGCCCCCATGCGACTGCCAATACCGGCAGCCGGGACGATGGCGGTCAGGCCGCTCAGGCTATCAGTCATCGTAGGGGGCACCATCAGGCTCCGTCACCTGATCCTTTTCTTTGGGAATGATTCGGTAGAAGGTCTCGCCCTGCTTGATGTAGCCAAGATCGTTGCGCGACAACTCCTCGATGGCCTCAAGGCCAGAGGTAAGATCGTCGATTTCCCGGTAAATCAGGCTGTTGCGGTCCTTGAGTACCAGGTTGTCCTGTTGCTGCCGCTCGATGGCGGTGGAGAGTTCCCGATAGTCGGAGAGGCCGTTTTTCCCCAGCCAGAGGTCATATTGCAGCCCTCCCAACAGGAGGAGCAGGATAAGAGTGAGTAGCCGCATGCACTGAGTCTCCTTCAAGCGGCCTAGTTTCCCATATTCGCAGGCAAGACAAAAGAAAGCCTGTGTGCCGGATGGGTTGGTCGGAATAAAAAATGCAGGTCGCACACGCCCATAAGCGCAGAACGAAAAAGCCCCGCCAGATGGCGGGGCTTTGTGAAGCATGAACGCAGGCGAAAATTAAGCCTGGTTCTTCACTTCTTTCAGACCACGGAACGGAGCCTTGGCACCCAGGGCTTCTTCGATACGGATCAGCTGGTTGTACTTGGCAACACGGTCAGAACGGCTCATGGAACCGGTCTTGATCTGGCCAGCAGCGGTACCCACAGCCAGGTCGGCGATGGTCGCGTCTTCGGTCTCACCGGAGCGGTGGGAGATGACGGCAGTGTAGCCAGCGTCTTTGGCCATCTTGATGGCAGCCAGAGTTTCGGTCAGGGAACCGATCTGGTTGAACTTGATCAGGATGGAGTTGGCGATGCCGTTGTCGATACCGCGCTTCAGGATCTTGGTGTTGGTTACGAACAGGTCGTCACCCACGATCTGGATTTTCTTGCCCAGTTCGGCGGTCTGGTAGGCGAAGCCTTCCCAGTCGGATTCGTCCAGGCCATCTTCGATGGAGACGATCGGGAACTTGGTGGTCAGGTCAGCCAGGAAGTCGGAGAAACCGTTGGAGGTGAAGATACGACCTTCGCCCTTCAGGTTGTACTCTTTCTTCTCTGCGTCGTAGAACTCGGACGCAGCACAGTCCATGGCCAGGGTGATGTCGGTGCCCAGTTTGTAACCGGCAGCGGCAACGGCTTCAGCGATCACTTCCAGCGCTTCGGCGTTGGATTTCAGGTTCGGAGCGAAACCACCTTCGTCACCGACGGCAGTGTTGTAGCCCTTGGACTTCAGCACTTTGGCCAGGTTGTGGAACACTTCTGCGCCCATGCGAACGGCTTCTTTCAGGGTCTTGGCGCCAACCGGCTGGATCATGAACTCCTGGATGTCGACGTTGTTGTCGGCGTGCTCACCACCGTTGATGATGTTCATCATGGGCAGCGGCATGGAGTAGACACCCGGGGTGCCATTCAGCTCGGCGATGTGGGCGTACAGCGGCATGCCTTTGGCAGCAGCGGCAGCTTTGGCGTTGGCCAGGGAAACAGCCAGGATGGCGTTGGCGCCGAACTTGGATTTGTTCTCGGTACCGTCGAGGTCGATCATGATCTGGTCGACAGTGGCCTGGTCCTTGGCATCTTTACCCAGCAGAGCCTGAGCGATCGGGCCGTTGACGGCTTCGATGGCTTTCAGCACGCCTTTACCCAGGAAACGGCTCTTGTCGCCGTCACGCAGTTCCAGCGCTTCGCGGGAACCGGTGGACGCGCCAGACGGAGCGGCTGCCATACCAACAAAACCACCTTCCAGGTGAACTTCGGCCTCAACGGTCGGGTTACCACGGGAGTCGATGATTTCACGACCGATCACTTTAACGATCTTGGACATGTGTATTTCCTCAGGTTTCGTAAAAAAACAACAAAAATATGCCAAAAAAAGCGGCTGTGGCACAGAGCCCCAACCGCATTTATTTTCAATTACTTCAAATTACGCTTCTGATACTCGCCCGCCGCCTTCACAAAACCGGCGAACAGGGCGTGGCCATCACGGGGAGTCGAGGTGAACTCCGGGTGGAACTGCGCGGCCACGAACCAGGGGTGATCCGGGATCTCGATGATTTCCACCAGCTTCTTGTCGGCGGAGAGACCGGTCACCTTCAGACCTGCCGCTTCAATCTGCGGCAGCAGCTTGTTGTTCACTTCATAACGGTGACGGTGGCGCTCGTAAATGGTCGGGCTGCCGTACATCTGACGCACCTTGGAGTCTTCCACCAGGTGGCAGAGCTGGGAGCCCAGACGCATGGTACCGCCCAGATCGGACTTCTCGGTCCGGGTCTCGACGTTGCCTTCGTCATCCACCCACTCGGTGATGAGACCGACCACGGGGTACGGGCTGTCTTTCTTGAACTCGGAGGAGTGAGCCCCTTCCATGCCCGCCACGTTGCGGGCGTATTCGATCAAGGCAACCTGCATGCCCAGGCAGATACCGAGGTAGGGGATCTTATTCTCGCGGGCATATTTGGCGGCCAGGATTTTGCCTTCCACACCGCGCTCGCCGAAGCCACCCGGCACCAGGATCGCATCCAGACCTTCCAGCAGCTCGGCGCCACGGGTCTCGATGTCCTGGGAGTCGATGTACTTGATGTTGACGGAGAGACGGGTCTTCAGGCCACCGTGCTTGAGCGCTTCGTTGACGGACTTGTAGGCATCCGGCAGGGAGACATACTTGCCCACCATACCGATGGTGACTTCGGCAGTCGGGTTGGCCTCTTCATAGATGACCTGTTCCCACTCGGCCAGGTCGGCTTCTTTGCACTCGATGCCGAAGCGCTCGGTGATGTAGCCGTCCAGACCCTGGGATTTCAGCAGCGCCGGGATCTTGTAGATGGAGTCGACATCCTTCATGGAGATGACGGCGCGCTCGGGCACGTTGCAGAACAGGGCTATCTTGGCACGCTCGTTGGCCGGAATGGCGCGGTCGGAGCGGCAGATCAGCACATCCGGCTGGATACCGATGGAGAGCAGCTCCTTCACGGAGTGCTGGGTCGGCTTGGTCTTCACCTCGCCGGCGGCGGCCAGGTAAGGAACCAGGGTCAGGTGCATGAACATGGCATTGTTGCGACCCACGATGGCCGCCAGCTGACGAATGGCTTCAAGGAACGGCAGGGACTCGATGTCGCCCACGGTACCGCCCACTTCGACGATGGCAACCTGATGGCCTTCGGCACCGGCAATCACCCGCTCCTTGATGGCGTTGGTGATGTGCGGGATCACCTGGATGGTGGCGCCCAGATAGTCACCACGACGCTCTTTGCGCAGCACGTCGGCATAGATGCGGCCGGTGGTGAAGTTGTTGCGGCGGGTCATCTTGGTGCGGATGAAACGCTCGTAGTGGCCCAAATCCAGATCGGTTTCGGCCCCGTCCTCGGTTACGAACACTTCACCATGCTGGGTCGGGCTCATGGTGCCCGGATCCACGTTGATGTACGGGTCCAGTTTCATGATGGTCACATCCAGACCACGGGCTTCCAGAATGGCTGCCAGAGAAGCTGCGGCAATGCCTTTGCCGAGGGATGAAACAACGCCACCAGTCACAAAAATATATTTGGTCGTCATGCTGAACCTGAAAGAAGTTTAGGGAATTTTAAGGGGTGCTTCGGGGATGAAGCAGGACGGGGAAACAGTATACCAAAACCCCCACTCCCAAACAATGAACAAAAATCTATCAGGCTCCCCGCCGCCCCGTCTTGCGCCAAATCAACTTTGCTCGGTTTCCTTGGCCTTGTTCCAGGCCTCGTCCAGCTTCTCCAGGGAGCAATCCGTCATTTTCAGACCTTCTGCGGCAATAAAGTGTTCAACCTGACGAAAACGACGCTCAAACTTGGTGTTGGCAGCCCGCAGCACCTGCTCGGGATCCTTGCCCAGATGGCGCACCAGGTTGACGGTGGCAAACAAGAGATCGCCGAGCTCGTCGCTCACCCGAGTCTCGTCCACGTCTACCATCAGCGCCTCTTCCATCACCTCCTCGATCTCCTCGTGGATCTTGTCCACCACGGGCCCCAGGGTCTTCCAGTCAAAACCGACGGTGGCGCAGCGCTTCTGGATCTTGGCTGCCCGGGTCAGGGCAGGCAGGGAGAGGGGGATATCGTCCAGCACGCTCTCCTTGTCGAGCGCCGCACGCTCTTTCGCCTTTTCCGCCTCCCAGTTCGCTTTGACCGCCTGCTCGTCACCGAGATCGGCATCGGAGAAAACATGGGGGTGGCGGCGAATGAGCTTCTCGCTCACGGTATCGACGATGTCGGCAAAGTCGAACAACCCCTGCTCCTTGCCGAGCTGGGCATAGAACACGACCTGGAACAGCAGATCACCGAGTTCCCCCTTCAGCCCTTGCCAATCTTCGCTCTCGATGGCATCCGCCACCTCGTAGGCCTCCTCCAGGGTGTGCGGCACTATGGTCTGGAAGCTCTGCTTGAGATCCCAGGGGCAGCCCCCGTTCGGGTCACGCAATCTGGCCATGATGTCGAGCAGTTGGGGAAGGTCGTAGCGTTGGGACATGGGCAACTCACTTTCGATTCGGTAAATGGGGTTCATGAATATCCGCTCACGCCACTGTTCCAGATGATATGGAGCCATGGCGGACGGAGATGGGGCGCATGATATCCGTCTTCAATGCTCTACAAGGAGGGAGAAAATGCAGACCGGCCACTGGGGCCGGTCGGTTGAGCATTACAGCCGCTTGGCGCTGATCACGTCGTTGAGCTGACTGAGCTTGGCCAACGCTCGGTTGAAGGCGTTGATGTTGTAAATCTCCAGCTCCATGTCTATTTCGGCGGTCTGCTCGCGCACGTTGGAGCGCGAACGCACTCCCATCACGTTGATCTTCTCGTTGGCGAGCACGGTGGTGATGTCGCGCAGCAGGCCGGACCTGTCGTTGGAGAGAATGCGGATGGTGAGACCGTAACCGCCGGAGTAGTTCTCCCCCCAGACCGCATCGATCAAGCGCTCCGGGTTGCGACGCGACAGCTCCTTGAGCTGCTCGCAATCCTCCCGGTGGATGGAAACCCCCCGTCCCATGGTGATGAAGCCCTGGATGGCGTCCCCCGGGATGGGCTGGCAGCAGCGGGCGATGTGAGTCATCAGGTTGCCCACCCCTTCCACCACGATGTGATCCTTGGGTTTGGGGCGGAAGGGCACATTGGCCTTCTGCTCCAGCTTCTCCAGCAGACGGCGATCTTCTTCTTCCGCCGTCGGCTTGTTGTAGCGGGTGTCCAGATAATTGAGCAGCTGGTTGATGCGGATGTCGCCGCTGCCGATACCGGCCAGCAAATCTTCCAGCTCCTCCGCATGGAAGCGCTCCAGCACTACCTTGTCCACCTTGGAGAGGGTGAGGTTGTGTCTGTCCAGCTCTTTCTCCAGCAGCTCCTTGCCGGCGGCGATGTTCTTGTCCCGGTCCAGCTTTCTGAACCAGGTGGCCACCTTGGCCCGCGCCCGGCTGGAGCGCAGGAAGCCGGCGTTCGGGTTCATCCAGTCGCGACTCGGGTTCGGCTCCTTCTGGGTGATCACCTCCACCTGATCACCGGTTTGCAGCGTATAGGTGAAGGGCACGATACGACCGTCGATCTTGGTGCCGATGCAGCGGTGACCGATCATGCTGTGCACGTGATAGGCGAAGTCGAGCGGCGTCGCCCCTGCCGGCAGGTCGATGACATCGCCCTTGGGAGTGAAGACATAAACCCTGTCCTCGAACACCTGACTGCGCAGATCGTCCAGCAAGGAGCCGCTCTCCGAGAGATCCTCCTGCCAGGCGAGGAGTTTGCGCAGCCATTCGATCTTGTCTTCGAAGGTGCTGGTCTTGGCAGCGGCCTGTGCCCCTTCCTTGTAGCGCCAGTGCGCGGCCACACCGAGCTCCGCATCCTGATGCATCTGCTCGGTACGGATCTGGATCTCCACTGTCTTGCCCTCCTCCCCCACCACCACGGTGTGGATGGACTGGTAGCCATTGGGCTTGGGGTTGGCGACATAGTCGTCAAATTCGCGGGGAATATGGTGGAAATGGGTGTGAACGATACCGAGCGCCGCGTAGCAATCCTGCAGCCGCTTGGTGATCACCCGCACCGCGCGCACATCGAACAGCTCGTTGAATTCGAGGTGCTTCTTCTGCATCTTGCGCCAGATGCTGTAGATGTGCTTCGGTCGGCCATAGACCTCGGCCTCGACGCCGGCCTCGGCCAGGGCATCGCGCAGGGACTGCACGAATTCGCGGATGTAGCGCTCGCGGTCGAGCCGTTTCTCGTCCAGTTGCTTGGCGATCTGCTTGTAGGTGTCCGGGTGCAGGTAGCGGAAGGCGAGATCCTCGAGCTCCCACTTGAGCTGACCGATACCGAGGCGGTTCGCAAGGGGAGCATAGATGTTGGTGATCTCCTGGGCCATCAGCACCCGGGTCTCCTCATCCGCTTTCTTCGCCTCACGCAGGCAGGCAATGCGCTCCGCCAGCTTGATGACCACGGCGCGCACGTCCTCGACCATGGCGAGCAGCATGCGGCGCACGTTGTCCACCTGCTCCGGCGAGGTTTCGCTGCGGTGAAGGGTTTGCAGGGAGCGAATGGCCTCCATCTCCAGCACCCCTTCCACCAGCTTGGCGATCTTGGGGCCGAAGTCCTCGTTCACCTTTTCCTGGCTGATGAGACCCGCTTCGACGAAGGGATAGAGAATGGCGGCCTTGAGGGTGGCGAGATCCATGCTGAGCATCAGCAGGATGCCCACCATCTCGACCCCGCGCACCAGCAGGCGGTTGGTGAGCGCTTCGTCACCCAAGGTCAGGCAATACTGGTAGACGGTTCGCAACTGATTCTTGTCACTTTCACTCAGGGTAAGGGAACTGACCCACTCATCCAGAGTGAAATTGTCTTTCAAATGAATATCGCGCACCGCAACCATGGTATCAATCCTTAAAAGTGTGGGGTCGAAAGCCGATGCTCTCCTCATCCCCTCATCAACTGATGACTGCCTCAAATGGGGATGCATGAAAGAGTTTTCAAGGCATGTCACCGCGCAAGGTGACAGGGCTCTTCCCCGCATCCGATCCACTATCGACGACCTAGATTACCCTAATCACTCCCGCTCAAACAGCGCTGCCGCCGCTGGAAAACCAAGATAACCGCATTCTGCCCTGCCCGTTGAAGGCAGCGAAAAACACCTGTTTTACCTCACTCTGGCAGCATCATGCACGTCGAAAAATCATCACGACCGCATCTTGATTCACCCAGAATAATGCGGTCGCCTCGACTCAGCCCCGTTCGAACAGCGCCATGGACTCCAGATGACCGGTGTGGGGGAACATGTCCAGCATCCCCAGACGGGTCAGCTTGTAGCCCCCCTGCACCAGCACCTGACTGTCACGGGCCAGGGTGACCGGGTTACAGGAAACATAGACCACCCGTTTGGGGGAAAGTGCCACCACGTGGCTCATCACCTCCAGCGCCCCGGGTCTGGCCGGATCCAGCAGTACCAGATCGAACCCTTCCCGGGCCCAGGACATGCCCACGATGTCGCCGCTCAAGTCCGCCTTGTAGAAGCGGGCGTTGTCGATACCGTTGCGGCGGGCATTCTCCTGTGCACGCGTCACCATGGCGAACTCCCCTTCCACCCCCACCACTTCGCGGGCCTGACGGGCCAGCGGCAGGGTGAAGTTGCCGATGCCGCAGAAGAGGTCCAGCACCTTGTCATCCTTGCCTGCGTCGAGCCAGCTCAATGCCTGCTCCACCATGCGCTGGTTGACGGGCCCGTTGACCTGGATGAAGTCGCCAGGAGCGAATGCAAGAGACAGGCCATCCAGCGTGTAACTTGGCTGAGACTGTTGACGCAGAGGTTCGATCTGCTCGTCCGCCGCCTGCAGATAGAGGTCTATCCCCTGGGCGGTGGCAAACTCGGTCAAGTGAGCCCGATCCGCCTCGGTGGGGCGACCGGTGTGGCGCAGCAGCATCAGAATGCCCTGCTCCCCCTGAATGAGTTCCGCATGGCCCAGTTCGCGCTGGCTCTTCAGCCGGTTGAGGCATTCGCGCAGAGGGGCGATAAGGGCGGAGAGGGGCTCGGCCAGCACAGGACAGCCGGCAATCTCTACCAGATCGTTCGACTGGCGACGACGAAAGCCCACCCGGGTACAGCGACCGTTCTTGTCAAACTTGATGGCCAGACGGCAGACCCGGCGGTAGGCGCGGGACTCCCCCGTCAGCGCAGGTGCCAGCGTAGGCGCCTGGATGTTGCCAAGGCGCTCGAACAGGCTGACCAGTCCCGCCTCCTTGGCCGCCAGTTGATCTCCCTCTCCCAGGTGCTGGGCACTGCAACCGCCACACTCGCGATAGTGGTCGCAGAAGGGGGCTACCCGGTTGGCCGCCGGCGTCACCACCTGTTGCAGGGAGGCGTGGGCATAGTGCTTCTTGTCGTCGATGATGCGGGCCTTGATGGCCTCGCCGGGCAGCGCCCCTTCGACGAAGATGGCCTTGCCCTGATGACGGCCGATACCGACACAGTGGTGATCCAGACTGTCTACCGTAAATTCAATACGTTGGGGCTGGGTGGATTTCTTTTGGGGCTTGAAAAACTGGGCCATAAAACTTGGTGCCTATAGGTGGCTATGTCATGATTGTGGAATCTGCGGCAGACCATTGTCCCACAAGAATAATCGTATGACCAAATACGGCCTGAGGGCCCCAGCCGTGGCATCCGCCCCATCGTCCATTCTGACCAAAAGTGGCCCATTGATATGACCGGATACGGCCTGAGACCCCGTACAGCGACAGTGACTGTATTGCCTGCCCGACCCCGGTGCCTGCATGCGCCCCGGGTCATGGCTTCTCTTGCGAAAGGCGGGTCGGCGGCATGACCAAGTACGGTCTCAGGGCCCGGGTGCTGGCCTTCACCATCTTGCCGACCCTCATCATCGGCGGCCTCATCGCCGGCTATTTCACCTTCCACCGCTATCAGCAGCTGGAAAACAACCTCATCGATCAGGGCATCAACATCATCGAGCCCCTGGCCATCGCCAGCGAATACGGCATGACACAGCACAGCCGCGAATCCCTCAAGCGGCTGATCGGGCTCACCCATCGCAAAAACTCGCCCTTCATCAAGTCCATCGCCGTCTTCACCCAGGAGAACCAGCTGTTCGTGACGTCCAACTACCACAGGGACTTCAGCCAGCTTCGTCTGCCGGACGGCAGCGTCATCCCGGCCCTGACCAGCGTCTCCGTCAACGGCGATGACATCATACTGCGCACCCCCATCCAGGCAGAGACCAGCCTGGACGGCTTCCCGCTGCCAAGCGACCTGGAGCCGCCGGTCATTGGCTACATCTCCATGCAACTCGCCACGGATAGGGCCATCGTCCTGCAGTACCGCGACGCCTTCTTCGCGGTCATCATCGTGCTCATCGGGCTGGCCATCAGCGCCCTGTTCGGCTTCCGTCTGGTCAAGAGCGTGACCCAGCCCATCACCGACATGGTGCAGGCGGTGCACCGGATCAGGGAGGGGCGACTCGATACCCGTGTCAGCGGCCAGCTCACCGGCGAGCTGGACATGCTCAAGAACGGCATCAACGCCATGGCCAAGGCGCTCTCCGAATATCACGAGGAGATGCAGCAGAACATCGATCAGGCGACGTCGGATCTGCGGGAGACCCTCGAGCAGATCGAGATCCAGAACGTCGAGCTCGACATGGCGAAGAAGCGCGCCCAGGAGGCGGCCAGGGTCAAGTCCGAGTTCCTCGCCAACATGTCCCACGAGCTGCGCACCCCGCTCAACGGGGTCATCGGCTTCACCCGCCAACTGCTCAAGACCAGCCTGACCCCGAGCCAGACCGACTACATGCAGACCATCGAGAAGTCGGCGCGCAACCTCCTTGGGATCATCAACGACATCCTCGACTTCTCCAAGCTGGAGGCGGGCAAGCTGCAGCTCGAGCACATCCCCTTCAGCCTGCGGGACACCCTCAACGAGACCATGCACCTGCTGGGGCCGAGCGCCCACGACAAGCAGCTCGAACTCTCCCTCCAGGTGGATGCCGCCGTGCCGGACTACCTCACCGGCGACCCCATGCGCCTGCAGCAGGTGCTCACCAACCTCACCGGCAACGCCATCAAGTTCACCGAGCGTGGCAACGTGGACGTGCGTGTCGAGCAGACCGGGGAATCCAGCGGCAACAAGGTGCGCCTGCGGGTGCTGATTCGCGATACCGGCATCGGCATCTCGGAAGAGCAGCAACGCCAGTTGTTCCAGGCCTTCAACCAGGCAGACTCCTCCATCTCCCGCCGCTATGGGGGCACCGGGCTCGGGCTCGTTATCACCCAGAAGCTGGTGCAGCAGATGGGGGGCCAGATCCGCTTCGAATCCGAACTCGGCAAGGGGTCGGTCTTCTCGTTCCACCTGGATCTGGATGTCTCGCCCCTGCCCCAGAGCGAGCGGCTTCCGCTGGATCGCATCCAGGGCAAGCGGGTCTGGCTGCTGGAGCCGGATCCCTTCACTCACGCCTCCCTGCTCGCCCTGCTGGGAGAGTGGCACCTGGATGTGCACTCCCTGACGGTGGACGAGGAGTGGCCCCCGATGAGCAGCCAGGACATGGTGCTCATCGGCAGCAGCACCCTGCACAGCCCGCAGCAGGTGATTGCCCGTCTCGACGGACTGGACGGCCAGCAGAACACCATAGTGCTGCTCAGCAGCCACGAGCCGGCCCTCTACGACGCCATGCTGGCCCACGGCGCCGTCCACTGCCTCTCCAAGCCCATCAACCATCGCAAGTTGCTGCACGCCCTGCTCTCCCCCGAGGCGGTACGCCGTGCCCCCCTGCCCGCGCCGACGCCGCGCAGCGTGCAGGCGGTCAAGGTGCTGGCGGTGGATGACAACGCCGCCAACCTCAAGCTCATCGCCGCCATGCTCAAGGAGATGGTGACCGAGGTGGTGGTGTGCAAGAACGGCAAGGAGGCGGTCAACCTGGCCCAGAGCCAGCCGTTCGACATCATCTTCATGGATATCCAGATGCCCGTCATGGACGGCATCAGCGCCACCCAGGCGATCCGCCACCACTCCCTCAACACCGAGACCCCCATCGTCGCGGTCACCGCCCATGCCATTCCCGGTGAGCGGGAGCGCCTCATTCGCCAGGGCATGGACGACTACCTGGCCAAGCCCATCGACGAGGGGATGCTGGCGCAGCTCATCACCGACTTCGCTCACCGGCGGCACCAGAATCACGGGGATCAGCAGATAGACTGGCCCCTCGCCGTGCGTCAGGCCGCCGGCAAGCCGGCCCTCGCCCGGGAGATGCTGACCATGCTGCTGGCCAGCTTCGACGAGGTGGAGCCCATCCTGGCGGCGGCGCTGGAAGGGAGTGCCGACGATGCAGACGTGCTGGCCCAGCTCCACCGCCTCAACGGTGGCTGCGCCTACTCCGGGGTGCCGGGTCTGCAACGCCTGCTCTCCCAGCTCGAGCAGCAGCTGCGCGACGGGGTCGCCGTGAGCGATCTGGAACCCGAATTGCTGGAGCTGCAGGATGCCCTGGAGCAGGTGAGGCAGGAGGCCCCCCGCTACCTGGCCCTGACCGACTGAGGCGCTTTTTCTGACTGGACAGGCGGCAGGTGGTAACATCTGCGCCGTTTCCACAGGAGTCAACATGACCAACAACGATATTCTGCGCCGCCTGCGCTATGCCCTCAGCATCAGTAACGACCAGATGGTCGAGATCTTTGCCAAGGGCAATCTGGCCATCACCCATGCCCAGTTGCACGGCTGGCTGATGAAAGAGGCCGAAGAGGGCGAGGTACAGGAAGCGGGCTTCGCCGCCTGCCCGGACTCGGCACTGAGCCAGTTCCTCGACGGCTTCATCGCCCTGCGCCGCGGTGTGCGGGAAGATGCCCCGCCCCAGGTGATCCCGAACCGGATCAACAACAACCTGATCCTGCGCAAGCTGCGCATCGGCCTCAACTACAAGGAAGAGGAGATGCTGGGCACCCTCAAGCTCGCGAACTTCAACCTCTCCAAGTCCGAGCTGAGCGCCCTGTTCCGCGCCAGGGATCACAAGCACTATCAGGATTGCGGGGATCAGATCCTGCGCAACTTCCTGATTGGCCTCACCGCCAAATACAGGCCCGGGCCCTGATGACCGCCTCCGGCCAGGTGCGAGGCTAGACCATGGGCTGGCGCCGCCTGCTGGCTCCACGCCCGACGAGCGGCGGCGCGTGCCGGTTCGCGGCGCGCTGGCGCTGGTCACTGCCCCTCATCCTGCTGCTCGGCGCCTGCCAGCCTGCGCCCTATCGTCTCAATCAGGAGCATCAGAGCGCCAGCCAGAACGAACGCATCGCCTTTCTCATCCTGCACTACACGGATGAAGAGGATGCCCGCTCCCTGCGCCTGCTGACCGAACCGGAGCACAAGGTGAGCGCCCACTACCTGATCCCCCGCGACACCGACGAGCAACCGTTCCCGGTCTACCAGCTGGTGCCCGACAGCCAGCGGGCCTGGCACGCCGGACGCAGTCGCTGGCATCACTACGCCGGGCTCAACGCCAGTTCGCTCGGCATCGAGATAGTGAATCTCGGGTATGACGAGAAAGACGCGGCCCTGCCCGCCCATCTGAGACACTGGCAACCCTATCCTCCTGCCCAGACCGCCGCCCTCGGCGCACTCGCCCGGGATCTGGTCGAACGCTACCAGATACCCCCCACCCAGGTGCTGGCCCACAGCGATGTCGCCCCCGAGCGCAAGCAGGATCCCGGCCCCCGGTTCCCCTGGCGCGAGCTCGCCCTGCGCTACGGTGTCGGCGCCTGGCCCGACGAGGCCCGGGTGGCCGAGCTGCGCCAGACGCAGCTCATCCCCTGGGATGCGCTGCAATGGCAGCAGCAGCTTGCCCGTTACGGCTACGGCCTACCCCAGCACGGCGCCTGGGATGAGCAGAGCCGCGCCGTCCTGCGCGCCTTCCAGCTTCACTTTCGCCCCGCCCTGGTCACCGGCGAGCCGGATGCCGAGTGCCAGGCCATCCTCACCGCCCTGCTGGAGCGCTACTTCCCGGAACCAGGCTGAGACGCCCCTTCCCTTTCGCCCTCTGCACACGGATGCCCGGCCCCATGCCAGATGAACACGGGGTTCACCCCGCCTTCCATTCCTGAAAACCACAAGGGACGCCGAAGCGTCCCTTGTGGTTGCGATACCTGCGAAGCGGCATCAGATCCCCTGACGGGCTTCCTGCATCAGCGCACGCATGTCGCTGACCGCCTTGGCCAGACCGTCGAAGGCGGCGCGGCCGATGATGGCGTGACCGATGTTGAGCTCATAGAGCTCGGGGATGGCGGCGATAGCCTTGACGTTGTGGTAGTGCAGACCGTGGCCCGCATTGACCTTCAAGCCCTTGCCAGCGGCGTAGGAAGCACCGGCGGCGATGCGCTTGAACTCGGCGTTGCGCTCGGCATCCGTGGTGGCATCGGCGTAGCGGCCGGTGTGGATCTCGATGAAGGGAGCACCGCTCGCGGCGGCCGCATCGATCTGCAGCGGATCCGCATCGATAAAGAGCGACACCTGGGCGCCCACGGCGGCCAGGCGGGTCACCGCATCGGTCACCTTGTCCAGCTGGCCCGCCACGTCCAGACCACCCTCGGTGGTCACCTCGGTGCGCTTCTCCGGCACCAGGCAGACGAAGTGGGGCTTGATGCGGCAGGCGATGCCGATCATCTCCTCGGTCACCGCCATCTCCAGGTTCATCCTGGTCTGGATGGTCTGGCGCAGGATCTCCACGTCCCGGTCGGTGATGTGGCGGCGATCTTCCCGCAGGTGGACCGTGATGCCATCGGCACCGGCCTGCTCGGCCACGAAGGCGGCCTGTACCGGATCCGGATACTGGGTGCCGCGGGCGTTGCGCAGGGTGGCGATATGGTCGATGTTCACACCCAGGTAGATCTCGCTCATTGCTTACTCCTTGATACAGGTCATCTGTGAATGCCGGAGCGGGTGGAGCCCGCTCCTCTGTCCATGTGCCGCCGCAGGCCGGTTCTGGTCGCGGCGACAGCATTATTGTTCATGAAAGGCGATGTCATAAACACAAAACATCACCAGATAATAAAAATCAGCTTGAAACACTGCCTTTTCGCTTCAAAAAGAGCTCCCTGCTCTTCAGTTGACGCTTGCCGAGATAGGGCTGCAGCGCCAGTCGGCTGAAACGCTTGGCCGCCTGCAGCAAGGGAGGCGTGTCAAAACGCCCCTCGGCGAAGGCCAGCAGGTGGGCGCCGAGGAACAGGGTACGGGGATCCGGCGCCCGCTCGCAAGCGACAAAGCCGAGCTCCCGCTCGAAGCCGTAGAGCAGGGTGGGGTCGATGGGGGAGTCGTCGTCCGCGGCATATTCGAAGTCCACCGCGTAGCCCAGGGCCTGCAGCAGCAGGAACTCGAAGCGGCGCAGGGGCAGCTCCGGGGTCTCTCCGTCCGCCAGTGCCATGATGGCACGGGCATAGGCGTCGAACACCTCGGGGAAGGGGGTGTGCGCTTCCAGCAGGTAGTAGACCAGCTCGTTGAGATAGAGGCCGTAGAAGAGACGATCCCCGCCGAGGCGCAACGAGTGATCCGGGCACTCCACCTGGGTGAGGTTCTTGAGATCCCCCTTGCCGCGCCAGGCAATGGTGAGCAGGGTGAAGGGCTGAAGCAGCCCCTTCAGAGAGGAGCGTGGCCCGCGGGAACCGCGAGCCACCAGGGTGAATCGACCGCTATCCTGGGTGAAGACCTCGACCAGCTGGCTGGTCTCCCGATAGGGCCGACTATGGATGACGAAAGCCGGGGTCAGCAATCAGTCGTCGCCATACCCGAGGCTGCGCAGGGCCCGCTCGTCGTCGGCCCAGCCGGACTTGACCTTGACCCACAGCTCGAGATGCACCTTGTTCTGGAACAGCCGTTCCATGTCGATGCGCGCCTCTGTGCCGATGGTCTTGATCTTCTCGCCCTTGTTGCCGATGACCATCTTTTTCTGGCCTTCGCGCTCCACCAGGATGAGCCCGTGGATGTGGTAGAGACCGGTCTCCTCCACCTTGAAGCGCTCGATCTCCACCGTCACCGAATAGGGCAGCTCCTCGCCGGTGAAGCGCATCAGCTTCTCGCGGATGATCTCGGAGGCCATGAAGCGGGAAGAGCGGTCGGTCACGTAATCTTCCGGGAAGAAGTGGACGTTCTCCGGCAGCAGATCCTTGGCCCACTCGCGGATCTTCTCCACGTTGGTGCCCTTCTCGGCGCTGATGGGCAGGATGTGGGCAAAGTTCATCTGCTGACCCAGCCACTCGAGGTGCGGCAGCAGATCCTCTTTCTCCTTGACGTTGTCGATCTTGTTGACCGCCAGCACCACGGGGCACTTGAGGTGGCGCAGCTTGCCCAGCACCATCTCGTCATCCTTGGTCCAGTGAGTGCCGTCCACCACGAACACCACCATGGCCACGTCCCCCAGGGAACTGGTGGCGGCGCGGTTCATCAGACGGTTGATGGCCCGCTTCTCCTCGATGTGCAGACCCGGGGTATCCACATAGATGGTCTGATGGTTCTCCTCGGTGTCGATCCCCAGGATCCGGTGACGGGTAGTCTGGGGCTTCTTCGAGGTGATGCTGACCTTCTGGCCGAGCAACTTGTTGAGCAGGGTGGACTTGCCCACGTTGGGGCGGCCCACGATGGCGACAAAGCCGCAATAGGTGGTATCTGTCATGACCGCGTTCCCAATGCTGATGGAGTGAAAAGAGCGCACAGTGCCGGATCCGTCATGGTGCTCATGACAGCCGTTCCAGTGCTTGCTGCGCCGCGGCCTGTTCGGCCTTGCGGCGGCTGGAGCCGATCCCGACCAGCGGGCCATCCAGGCCATCCACTTCGCACTGGACGGTGAACTCCTGGTTGTGGGCCTCGCCCTTGACGTTGGTCACCGTGTAGGTCGGCAGGGATTTGCGGCTGCCCTGCAGGATCTCTTGCAGACGGGTCTTGGGATCCTTCTGTTCGATCCCGGGCTTGATCTCGCCAAGGCGGCTGGCATACCAGCCGAGCAGGAGGCTGCGCACCCGCTCCAGATCCGTGTCCAGATAGATGGCGCCAATCACCGCCTCGACGGTGTCGGCCAGGATGGACTCGCGGCGAAAGCCGCCGCTTTTCAGCTCCCCCGGCCCCAGGATAAGGTGATCCCCGAGGTCGAATTCCCGGCCCAGCTCGGCCAGCGTCTTCTCGCGCACCAGGGTGGCGCGCATCCGGCTGAGATCCCCTTCCGCCGCCTGCGGGAAGCGGTGGAAGAGGTCATCGGCAATCACCAGACTCAGGATGGAGTCCCCCAGAAATTCCAGGCGCTCGTTGTGACGGGACCCTGCGCTGCGATGGGTCAGTGCCCGGGTCAGCAGCTCAGGATCCTGAAAGACATGCCCGAGACGGGACTGCAGTCTGTTCATCTTGATATTCATTTACTTGATTCCGCCAATGCGGTTGAAGCGCACACCGGTCGGCACCCAGCTCGGCAAGCTGGACCCTTCCTCGCGCTCGAATTCGAAACTGATCCAGATGGCGACCGCCTTGCCCACCAGGTTCTGCTCGGGCACGAAACCCCAGAAACGGCTGTCGGTGCTGTTGTCGCGGTTGTCACCCATCACGAAATAGTGGCCTTCCGGCACCACCCACTCGTCGGGGTAGGTGCCTGGCTGGCGATAGTAGCGGTCCACCAGGTCCGGCATCAGCGGGTTGCGCAAGGTCTCGTGGGAGACATCGCCCAGCTGTTCGGTGTAGCGATCCAGCGGGATCCCCATCTGGCTGAACTCGCCGCGCTGCTCGAACTTGACGTCCAGCTTCTGGAAGCCGGGGCACGTTTTCCCTTCCTGCTCATCGCACTTGGGCCGGATCATCAGCTCCTTGTTGCGATAGATGACCCGATCGCCGGGCATGCCGACCACCCGCTTGATGTAGTCCACCCGGGTATCCAGCGGATACTTGAAGACCACCACATCACCGCGCTTCGGCTCACCGGTCTCGAGGAACTTGGTGTTGGTCACCGGGTCCTTGAGGCCGTAGGCAAACTTCTCCACCAGGATGAAGTCGCCCACCAGCAGGGTCGGCATCATGGAGCCGGACGGGATCTGGAACGGCTCGAAGATGAAGGAGCGCAGGATCAGCACCAGCGCGATCACCGGGAAAACCCCGCCGGTCTGTTCGATCCAGACCGGCATGGGGGCCACCTTGGCCAGTGTCTTCTCGTCCACATCCGGACCGGCATTGGCACGGGCGGCGGCAATCTTGGCCGCCCGCTGCTTGGCCCAGACCAGCTTGTCGAGCGTCCAGATAATGCCGGTCAGCAGGGTGACGACGACGAGGATCAGGGAAAAGGTGCTTGCCATCGATTAATCCTTTCCGACGTGGAGAATGGCGAGGAAGGCCTCTTGCGGCACGTCCACACGGCCCAGAGACTTCATCCGCTTCTTGCCTTCTTTCTGCTTGTTCAACAGCTTCTTCTTCCGGCTCACGTCACCACCGTAGCACTTGGCGGTGACGTCTTTACGCAATGCCTTGACGGTGCTGCGGGCGATGATCTGGTTGCCGATGGCGGCCTGGATGGCGATGTCGAACATCTGGCGCGGGATCAGCTCGCGCATCTTCTCCACCACCTGGCGACCGCGATACTGGGCGTTCTCCTTGTGGGTGATGATGGCCAGGGCGTCGACCCGCTCGCCGTTGATCATGATGTCCAGACGGACCATGTCGGAGGTTTCGAAACGCTTGAAGCCGTAGTCAAGGGAGGCGTAGCCGCGACTGGTGGACTTCAGACGGTCGAAGAAGTCGAGCACCACTTCCGCCATCGGGATCTCGTAGGTCAGCGCCACCTGCTTGCCGTGGTAGACCATGTTGGTCTGTACGCCGCGCTTCTCGATGCAGAGGGTGATGACGTTGCCCATGTACTCCTGCGGCAGCAGGATGTGGCACTCGGCGATGGGCTCGCGCATCTCCTTGATGTTGTTGATGGCGGGCATCTGGGCCGGGCTGTCGATGTGGATGGTGGAGCCATCGTTCAGCTCGATCTCGTAGACCACGGTCGGCGCGGTGGTGATGAGATCCAGATCGTATTCACGCTCCAGACGCTCCTGGATGATCTCCATGTGCAGCATCCCGAGGAAGCCGCAGCGGAAGCCGAAGCCCAGCGCCGTGGAGCTCTCCGGTTCGTAGAACAGGGAGGCATCGTTGAGGGAGAGCTTCTCCAGCGCATCGCGGAAGGACTCGTAGTCATCGCTGGAGATGGGGAACAGGCCCGCATAGACCTGGGGCTTCACCTTCTTGAAGCCGGCCAGCGCCTTCTCGGCACCGTGCTTGGCCAGGGTCAGGGTATCCCCCACCGGCGCACCGTGGATGTCCTTGATGCCGCAGACGACCCAACCTACCTCGCCACAACCCAGGCCGTCGGTGTCCACCTGCTTCGGCGTGAAGATACCGATGCGATCCACACCCCACACCTGACCGGTGCTCATCACCTTGATCTTGTCGTTCTTCTTCAGGGAACCGTTCTTGATCCGCACGAGCGACACGACCCCGAGGTAGGAGTCGAACCAGGAGTCGATGATCAGCGCCTGCAGCGGCGCCTCCGGATCCCCTTCCGGGGACGGGATCTTGGCGACGATCTCTTCCAGCACCAGATCGACACCGAGGCCGGTCTTGGCGGAGCAGCGCACCGCGTCCACCGCGTCGATGCCGACGATGTCCTCGATCTCCTCGGCAACCCGCTCGGGCTCTGCGGCCGGCAGGTCAATCTTGTTCAGCACCGGCACCACTTCCAGCTCCATTTCCATGGCGGTGTAGCAGTTGGCCAGAGTCTGTGCCTCAACCCCCTGACCGGCATCCACCACCAGCAGTGCCCCTTCACAGGCAGCCAGGGAGCGAGAAACCTCGTAGGAGAAATCCACGTGGCCCGGGGTGTCGATAAAGTTCAGCTGATAGGTGTTACCGTCTTGTGCCTGGTAGTTCAGGGTCACACTCTGTGCCTTGATGGTAATGCCGCGCTCGCGCTCCAGATCCATGGAGTCCAGCACCTGGGCCTGCATCTCGCGATCGGACAGGCCGCCGCAAGTCTGGATCAGACGGTCCGACAGGGTCGACTTACCGTGGTCGATGTGCGCAATAATCGAAAAGTTACGAATGTGTTTCATCGAGCAAGAATCACTCAAAATTAAGTTAGGGTCGGATATGAGGGCAGGATTTTACTGGATAACCCGGTCGACGGCCAATCTTTAGTCGGCGGGCCCCACAAATAGCGCCTTGTCTGGCGGGCGTTGGGCACCTGGATGCCCTCCGCCAGACCAGGCCCCTCAAGAGAGATGACGGGTATTGAGCACCACCCCGAGCATGCGGGGACCGTATTCCCCCTGTTCGAGCCGGTCAGAAAAGTAACGAACCAGTAAAAATCCGATGGCGCCGCCCAGCAGACAGCAGAGGATGGTCACCCCCTCTCCCGCCGACAAGAGCGGCACCAGCCAGAGCTGGCCGAGCAGGGCGCCCAGCAGCAGACAGAAGAGCGGCAGCACGTACACCAGAGCCGCACCGCGCAGGATGCTGGCCTGAGGGATGCCCAGGCGGATCTGCTGGCCCACCGCCACATCGCAGGTGAGGGCGACCCGCAGCCGCTGCGCCTTCATGGGAAAGGCCTTGGCGACGGTGCCGGTCCCGCAGCTGGATTGTTGGTGGCAACCGCTGCAGGCGGATCGCCGCTCGCACTCCACCCAGGCGTGATTGCCGTCGATGGCCACTACTGTGGCCAGCTCTTCACTCATGTTACTCACCTGATGACTCCTCACAGGGGGCGGTGGATGCTCCGGATCTCAACACGGCGGCACCCTCAGGGCAAGTCTCACGGCAAAGACTCACTGCACCGCCTCGTTGCGGGCCAGGGGCTGCACTGCCTCGGCGATGCGCTTGGCGGTTTCGGCGGGCACCTCGCCCACCACGGTGATCTCCACCCCGACCTCGTTGACGAAACTCACCAGCGAGGTAGCCCCCTGGCGAATCAACTGCTGGCGCACCGCCTGCTTGGGATCGACCCGGGAGACGTAGACGGAGAGATCCACCAGCCCGTCGGAGAGCATCATGTAATCCACCGGCAGACTGGTGCTGACCAGCTGATGCCGATCCTGAGAGAGCACCTTGAAGCCATCGGGCAACCAGGTCAGGTGCCAGTTGAGGGTCTGCTGGGGAGCGGGATAGGCATCTTCCAGCGCCAGCGCATCCGGCAGCTTGCTGCGTGCCAGGGTCACCAGCCAGGGGGCCGGCGCAGATTGCCTGTCCAGATCCACCCCCAGCACCTGCTCCACCAGATTGCCCTCTCGATCCACCATGTCCACCCGCAGCAGCAGATGGCTCTGTTCGTCAATCCAGAGCACGAAGCCGTACTTGTCCGCCTCCTTGGGCACCAGCCGTACCACTTGTGCCACCAGGCCGGCCACCCGACTGCGGCCCGCCAGCACGGGGTCATAGCTCTCCATCACCCGGGGCAGCGGCATCCTCACCAGGCTCGACCAGACCCCGGGGAAACGCGCCCCCTTGAGGGTGTAGGGTTCATGGGTGTTTTCGAAGAAGGTGTATTCGTTCTGGCGTTGCAGGAACTCCACGGCCTTGCCGTCGAGATAGCTCAAGTGAGCCACCTCCTTGCCATCGATGATCCCGTGGCTGAAACGGATAGGCTCGAGGCGCCCCTGGCGGGCCTTGACCATGGACAATTCGAAGTTTTGTTGCGAAACGGCACTCTGCATCTGCTGCAACAAGGCCTCGGCCGACAGATCGTCGGCCGAGGCCTTGGCACAAATCAACAGGAGAGAGGCCAGCAGGATACGGCTGGACTGGCGCACGATCTGATCCCTAAAAATGCGTTATTCCTGAATCTGCTTGTCTTGCAGCAGACGCTGTTGCAGTTGATGGTCGCGCAGGAAGGCATTGATGCGCTCGCGCTGCTCCTGCATCTGCTGCTCGCTCAGACCTTGCTGACGCACACCGGTCCGGCTGCCATCCTGGGGATAGTGCACGCTCACCGGCGCAGCACTGCCACCCACGGGTATGGTATTGAGCACCGGACTGGTCGGAACACCATCCTTGCCCTGGTACTGCTGCACGCCGAAGATGACGGCGGCAGCCACGGAGGCGGCAATGGCATACTGCCCCACTTGCTGGCCAAAGCGGCGAACGAAGGGGATCACCTTGCCGGCGGGCTGCACCTGGGGCGCAGCAGGCTGTGCCGGCTTGGGCGCCAGTATGGCGGGTTCATCCTCCAGCGCCAGCATGATGCTGTCGCTGAGATCCAGTTGCAGATTGACCGGCAGGTCACCCCGCATGGCATCACCGATCAGATGGTAACGCGACCAGGTATCCTGCAGAGCGGGATCCGTTCCCAGCTCGTTCAGTACCTCGATTTCGCTAAGGTCGCCATCCATCAGGGCTGAAAGTTGCTCTTTATTTGCCATAAGTTTGCCTGTCTTTCCCCAGTTAATGCTCGATCAGAGGTTGCAGCTTTTTATCGATTGCTTCCCTCGCCCGGAAGATGCGGGATCTCACCGTACCCACCGGACAATCCATGATCTCCGCAATCTCCTCGTAGCTCAGCCCTTCCATTTCACGAAGGGTGATCGCCGTTCTCAAATCTTCTGGCAAGGCTTCTATGGCGGTAAACACGGTACGCTTGATCTCGTCGGTCAGCGCCAGGTTTTCCGGGGTGGCCACCTCTTGCAGGGCTTCACCACCACCATAATATTCAGCCTCGTCCGCTTCGACATCACTGCTGGGCGGTCTACGCCCCTGTGACGTCAGGTAGTTTTTGGCCGTGTTGACGGCGATCCGGTACAACCAGGTGTAAAACGCGCTCTCGCCACGGAATGTCGGCAACGCACGGTAGGCCTTGATGAATGCCTCCTGCGCCACATCCGGTACATCGCCCGGATTGTTGACATACCTGGCCACCAGGTTGACCACCTTGTGCTGGTACTTGCGTACCAACAGGTTGAATGCATTTTTATCGCCACGCTGGACCCGTTCAACCAGCTGTTCGTCCAGTAGATTCTGGTCGCTCATCAGAGCCGTAAAACCCCCATCAGGTTATCGTTTTTCTTTTCCGGCCCCTTCTAAGCGCACAAGTTCAGACAGGAGGAATCAGGGAAAGTTCGCTTGCATTGAAAAAAATGTGATGCGGGCTGCATCACAACCCCCCTTGGGCTACCATGGGGCCAGTTCTTAATCCAGGCCAATGATACTTATGAAAGCAAGTGTTGAATACCTTTGCGACGTACTCATCATTGGCAGCGGTGCCGCCGGTCTGTCCCTCGCGTTGCGATTGGCAGACCAGGCCAAAGTCCTGGTTCTGAGCAAGGGGCCCATCAGTGAGGGGGCCACTCTCTATGCGCAAGGAGGCATCGCTGCCGTGTTCGACGAGACCGACAGCATCGAATCCCACGTGAGCGACACGCTCAACGCCGGCGCCGGGTTGTGCGACCCGGCGGTGGTGGAGTTCACCGCCCGCAACGCCCGCGACTCCATCCAGTGGCTCATTCAGCAAGGGGTCCCCTTCGATCAGGAAGAGGATGCCGAGGGGGAATCGCACTATCACCTGACCCGGGAAGGGGGCCACAGCCATCGCCGCATCTTCCACGCGGCCGACGCCACCGGCAAGGCGGTGCAGCTCACCCTGATCGACCAGGTGCGCGCCCACCCCAACATCCAGCTGATGGAGCGCTTCAACGCGGTCGATCTCATCACCACCCGCAAGCTGGGTCTGCCGGGCAACAAGGTACTGGGAGCCTATGTCTGGAATCGCAACGCCGAGCAGGTCGAGGTGATCCGCGCCCGCTTCGTGGCGCTGGCCACCGGCGGGGCCTCCAAGGTATACCAGTACACCTCCAACCCCGATGTGAGCTCTGGCGACGGCATCGCCATGGCATGGCGCGCCGGCTGCCGGGTGGCGAACCTGGAGTTCAACCAGTTCCACCCCACCAGCCTGTTCCACCCGGACGACCCCAACTTCCTGCTGACCGAAGCGCTGCGTGGCGAGGGGGCCTACCTGCGCCGTCCCGACGGCAGCCGCTTCATGCCGGAGTTTGACGAGCGGGCCGAGCTGGCCCCGCGGGACATCGTCGCCCGCGCCATCGACCATGAGATGAAGCGCCTCGGGGCGGATTGCATGTATCTGGATATCAGCCACAAGCCGGCGGATTTCATCATCAAGCACTTCCCGACCATTTATGAGCGCTGCCTCGCGGTCGGTATCGACATCACCAGGGAGGCGATGCCCATCGTCCCGGCAGCCCACTACACCTGTGGCGGCGTGATGATCGACAACAACGGCCAGACCGACATCCCCGGCCTCTATGCCATCGGCGAGGTGACCTATACCGGGTTGCACGGCGCCAATCGCATGGCCTCCAACTCCCTGCTCGAATGCGTGGTCTATGCCCACCAGGCGGGAGCCGACATCCTGGCCAAGCTGCCCACCAGCGTGGCGCCCCCCAGCCTGCCGGCCTGGGACGAGAGCCAGGTGGATGACTCGGACGAGCAGGTGGTGATCCAGCACAACTGGCACGAGCTGCGGCTGATGATGTGGGACTACGTGGGCATAGTGCGCACCAACAAGCGCCTGGCCCGGGCCAAGCGTCGCATCGATCTGCTCAAGCAGGAGGTGCAGGAGTACTACGCCAACTTCCGGGTCTCCAACAACCTGCTGGAGCTGCGCAACCTGTTGCAGGTGGCCGAGCTCATCGTCAACTGCGCCCTGGAGCGCAAGGAGTCTCGCGGTTTGCACTACAACCTGGATTATCCGGACATGCAGCCGGACTCCAAGCCAACCGTGCTGACCCCGGATCGGGAATGACGCCGGATCTGGAATAAGGCCGTTGCGTTCGATTCGGGCGTATGCCCTCCCCCAGATGACCCCGCCCAGGCGGGGTCATCTGCTATGAGCGGCAGATGTAGCAGGTAGAGAGACGCTCCTAGCGGACAGCGAGGTGAATGGCGCGGGCCAGGGCGCGGTAGTGTGCAGGGGCCAGGGCATCGGAGAAGAGCCAGAGCTGCCCCTCGGAGCCCTCCACCGTCTTCAGCCGCAACCAGAGCACCCCGGGCAGGATGCGGCTGCGGGGATCCAGCCGATGGCGCGCCCCTTGCCACTCGAGCCACTCCCCATCCCAGACGAGCACGCCGCTCGCCGCCGGATGGCGGCGCAACGCGCGCCACAGACTCAGCCCCCAGACAGGGAGGAGCAGCCCCCATTGCCAGCCCTGGATCAGGCTGGCGACGGGCAAGAGCAGCAACAGAAACAGGATGCACAGCAGCAGACGCTGCTGGCGGGAGGCGATCACGGGCATCACTACCCGCTGGGAAGACGCGAGGCTGGCCATGAGGGGTGGCGGTCGCGAGTCGGGCTCAGCGCAGGCTGTCGTGGCGGGCCTGGTTGCGCTCGAGGATCAGGGGGATCATGGCGGCAAAAGCGGGATCCTCGGGCACGCCGTGACCCATGCACCAGCGGAACAGCTCGGGATCCTCGCACTCCAGCAGGCGGATGAAGGTGCGCTGTTCGGCCTCGCCGAGGCCATCGAACTCGTGCTCAAAGAAGGGCATAAAGATCACATCCAGCTCGAGCATGCCGCGACGGCAGGCCCACTTCAGGCGGGACTTCTCACTTGGGTTCAACATGGAACTCTCCTTACAAAGACCGGGGAATGGTAGCAGCAGGATTTTCCGGCTGACAAACATTCCTTACGTCTTTACCATGCAGGTCACATACTTTCTGTCTCTGGAATCCCATCGTGAGCCTGCCGACCCCTCTTCTTCCTGCCGAGCCGACCCTGTTTTCCCTGACCAATCTAGCCATCACCCGCCTCGGCGGCCCGGATCGCGCCAAGTATCTGCAAGGTCAGGTCACCTGCGACGTCAACGCCCTGCAACCGGGCCAGAGCACCCTCGGCGGCCACTGCGATCCCAAGGGCAAGCTGTGGAGCGATTTTCGCCTGCTCTGCCTGGAAGACAGCCTGCTGATGCTGACCAAGCCCTCGGTGCTGGCCCGCCAGCTGCCGGAGCTCAAGAAGTTTGCGATCTTTGCCAAGGTCGAGATCGGCGAGTTTCAGGGCAGCCTGACCGGACTGGCCGGTCAGGGGACGGACGACTGGATGGCACAGCACTTCGCGCTGACCGGCACCGGCCTGGTGGAGGGCGGCATGGCAGTCAGGGTGGAGGCGGACCGCTGGCTGCTGGCGAGCACATCCCCGCTGGCCCTGAACCTGCCGGTGGGCGACGAAGGACTCTGGTGGGGGCTGGAAATCAAAGCCGGTCTCCCTCATCTGGAAGCGGTCCATCAGGGGGAATACATCCCCCAGATGCTGAACCTGCAAGCCCTTGATGGCATCAGCTTCAACAAGGGCTGCTACATGGGGCAGGAGACGGTGGCGCGCGCCAAGTATCGCGGCGCCAACAACCGCGCCCTCTTCGTGCTGAGCGGCACTGCCGCAACGCAGGTAGCCAGCGGTGACACCCTGGAGATCCAGCTCGGTGACAACTGGCGCCGCAGCGGTCTGGTGCTCAACGCCTGGCAGCAGCAGGGTCAGGTGTGGATCACCGCCGTGCTGCCCAAGGACACCGAGGCCGACGCCCGCTTCCGCCTCAAGCTGGAAGAAGGCTCCAGCCTCGGTCTGCAACCCCTGCCCTATGCGTTGATCGACTGAATCCCCCTAGCGAGGCACCCGCGCCAGCAGTGCCTCCTGCAACCAGCGCCCCGCCTGCCCGAGCGGGCGGGCGCGATACCACTGCAACTCCAGCGCCAGTTCCGCCTCGGCGATGAAGTCCGGCTTGAGCACCACCAGCTCCCCCCGCGCCAGGGGCCGGTGCAGCAGAAACTCGGGCACCGCCGCCCATCCCAGCCCCAGTTTCACCAGCTCCAGGATCCCGAGATCCCCCTCCACCCACCACACTTGCGCCGAGAGGCGGAAGCGATGGCGCTCCGTCCCCTCCCGCCGTCCGGTCACCATCAACTGGCGAGCCCCTTGCAGGTCGCTCTCCTTCAACGGCGTCTTGTGAGCCAGGGGGTGATCCGGAGAGACCACCAGGGGCATGGTGACCGCCCCCAGGGAGCGGGAGACCAGCTCCCGCTCGGGGTGCGCCTTTTGATAGCTGATGCCGAGCTGGGCACGGCCGCTCTTGAGCAGCTCGGTCACGTCCTCCATCAGCGGGAACAGCAGCTCCAGCTCCACCGCCGGGTAACGGCTGGCGAACTCCTCCAGCAGGGAGCCAAGCCAGGGCAGGTGGGAGTCATCGTCGATGGCCAGGGTGAGGCGCGACTCGACGCCGTTGGCCAGCTCGCCGGCGATGGCCTGCAGTCGCTCGCTCTGGGCCAGCAGCACCCCTGCCTCCTGACAGATGCGGGCACCCGCCTCGGTCAGCACGGGATAGCGGCCGCTGCGATCGAACAACGCAAGGCCGAGATCGATCTCCAGGTTGGCGATGGCGGCACTCACCACCGACTGGGCCTTGCCCAGCCTGCGCGCAGCCGCCGAGAACGACCCGGTCTCGGCCGTCGCCAGCAATGCCTTGAAGTGTTCCAGTGAAGGGGTCATGAGCCTGCTCCGCCGTGCTGTTGTGTCGTCACATCTATCTATTTTAGCGATAGATACCAACGTGAATCTATCTGGTTTTGGCGATACATTGCCGCCATTCCCTGACCAAAGAGAGAGACAGACCATGCGTACGACCCGTGACCGCCTGCGCCACGCCATCGGCTTCGAATTGATTGGCCTGCTGATCGCCGCCCCGCTGGCCAGCTGGGTGACCGGCGCCGGGCTCAACCACATGGGCCCCCTGGCCCTGTTCTTCTCGGTGGTCGCCACCGTCTGGAACTATGTCTACAACATCGGGGTGGACAAGCTGCTGCTGCGCTATCAGGGCCACACCCACAAGGCGCTGTGGCAGCGGGTGCTGCACACCCTGGGGTTCGAGGGGGGCCTGCTGATCGTGGCTCTGCCGGTGATGTCCTGGTGGCTCGACATCGGCCTGCTGGAGGCGCTGGTACTGGATATGGGCTTCGTGCTCTTCTACCTGGTCTATGCCTTCGTCTACAACTGGAGTTACGACAAGGTGTTCCCCATTCCCATGGGACAGGTGCAGAAGGCACTGGGATAAGCGATTCGAGGGGTAAGGGCGAGGCACCATCATGCGATGGCATGATGGTGCTGAAGAGGGCCTCGTGGGGTCAGGCCTGGGCCTTGACCTCTTCCGGCGGGGTATCGTCCTGCCTGGTTTCCTGGCGCATCATGGCTTCGAGGTCGCTCTGGTACTGGTTCAGCATGCGCTGGGCCGCCACCATGTCCCCCTTGTGCAGGCGCTCGAACAGATGATGCTGCACCACGCCGTTGAGGTACTCCACCGTGATGGGTTGCTCCAACGCCGACAACAGCTCCTCTTTTTCCAGCTCCGCATTGATCTCGTCGACACTGGTACGCAGCAGACCGGCCAGTTGCACCAGCATGCGGCGCTCCCCTTCACGCAACAGGCTCAACATGCGGTTTCTCTGCTGCTCATTCTGTTGGGTCATACATTTCCTTACGTAGAATTGGAACAAGCCCGCTCATTCTGCCCTGTCCTTTTCACAGCGTCCATCTCGGGCGCATGACTTATTCCGGGTGCGGGGGGCCGGGTGCTATTTGCCCCCCGGCCCGGTATAGTAACGGCTGATCCAGGGGGCCCGTGCGCCCCGTTGCCGAGACCGTCCATCCCTATGACCGATGCCATTCTGGTGCTCTGCACCTGCCCCGACGAGACCAGTGCAGACCGCCTCTGCGAGCAGCTGCTCGACCAGCGCCTCGCCGCCTGCATCAACCAGCTGCCCGGGGTCACCTCCGTCTATCGCTGGCAGGGCAAGACGGAGCGAACCCGGGAGATCCAGCTCGTCATCAAGAGTCGGGCCGCTCTGTTCGAACCCCTGCGCCAGTGCATTCTCGCCCACCATCCCTACGAGGTACCGGAGATCCTGGCGCTTCCGGCAAGCCAGGGCCACCCTGCCTATCTCGACTGGTTGACACAGGAGACCTCATGACCGCCTCTCGCCCCCTCTCCTTCCTGCTGATGCTGCTGGGCCTGCTCTGCGTCCTGACGACGGCCCCCGCCCGGGCCAGCAGCCAGGATCTGCTCGGCAGCCTCGGCATCGAGACCCAGCCCAGATTCCTCAAGGTGGATCAGGCCTTCGCCCTCGAGAGCGAACAACAGGGTGATCGGCTGCTGCTCCGGATACGCATCGCCGACGGCTACTACCTCTATCGCCACAGCATCCGTGTGAAGGGAGAGAACCTCGCCTTTGACGAGCCCGTCCTGCCCCCCGGTACCGAGCACGAGGATGACTTCTTCGGCAAGAGCCGAATCTATTACCAGGAGGTGCAGATCCCCGTGGCGCTGACCCGGGTCGGGGACGCGGCCAGCCTCACCCTGAGTTACCAGGGCTGCACCGAGGGACTCTGCTACCCACCGACCGACAAGCGGATCGCCGTCGAGCCCCTCGCCGCCCCCGCCCGGGCGGAAGCGGCGGCCAGCCTTCAGGGCACAGACGTGCCGGGCAGCCAGCAGGACAGGCTGGCGGCCGCCCTCGGCAGACAGGGGTTCTGGATCAGCGTCGCCGCCTTCTTCGCCCTGGGTCTCGGCCTCGCCTTCACCCCCTGCGTCTTCCCCATGTATCCCATCCTGACCGGGATCATCGCCGGGGCCGGGCATCGCCTCTCCACCCGTCGCGCCTTCCTGCTCTCCTTCGTCTATGTGCAGGGGATGGCGGTCACCTATACCCTGCTCGGGCTCGTCGTCGCCTCGGCGGGCCTGCAATTCCAGGCGGCCCTTCAGCACCCCTATGTGCTCATCGGCCTCTCGGTGATGTTCGTGCTGCTCGCCCTCTCCATGTTCGGGCTCTACACCCTGCAACTCCCGAGCAGCCTGCAAACCCGTCTCTCGGGCTTCTCCAACCGCCAGCAGGGCGGATCCGTGGCCGGCGTCACCATCATGGGCATGATCTCGGGACTGGTCTGCTCCCCCTGCACCACGGCGCCGCTCTCGGGGGCGCTTATCTACGTGGCCCAGAGTGGCGATCTCTGGCTCGGCGGTGCGGCCCTCTATGCCCTCTCCCTGGGCATGGGGCTGCCGCTGCTCTTGCTCGGCACCTCTGGCGGCAAGCTGCTGCCCAGGGCCGGCGCCTGGATGGATGTGATCAAGCAACTCTTTGGCTTTGCGCTGCTGGCGGTACCCATCCTGCTGCTCTCAAGGCTCCTGAGCGACCAGATGTCCACCCTGCTCTGGCTCGGCTGGGGGCTGGTGCTGTGCGGTTATCTCTATCACCACAACCAGCATCGCGCCCATTCGGTGGGCAAGAGCCTCGGCGGCTTCGTCCTGCTGCTGGGGATGATGGGCCTTGTGGTGGTGGGCAAGGATCTGCTGCTGCCACCCGAGAGGGCCAATGCCGCCTCCCAGACCCAGGCCCCCCGCTTCATCCGCATCAAGACCCTGGACGATCTCAAGGTGCAGCTTGCCGCCGCCCGCGGGAAGCCGGTGCTGCTGGATCTCTACGCCGACTGGTGCGTGGCCTGCAAGGAGTTCGAGCACAAGACCTTCAGCGACCCCGATGTGCAGGCGCGCTTCAGCGAGATGGTGCTGCTGCAGGCGGACGTCACCGCCAACGACGACGCCGACGTGGATCTGCTCAACGGCCTCAACGTGCTGGGATTGCCGACCCTCATCTTCTTCGATCGCGATGGCAACGAGGTGCACGGCCAGCGGGTGACCGGCTTCATGGGGCCTGTCGAATTTCTCGGCCAGCTGGACAAGCTGCGCTGATACCGGGTGGCCCGTGCAACCGTGTGGGCCCCCGGTTTGACCGCCATTTTTCAGGCAATCCCTTGTATATGACCGACGCCGTGGCAGAATTTGCCCTTTCCCGTCTCGTTCGTCCGGAGTTTTGATGAAAAAGTGGTTCATCCCCCTGCTGGCCCTCTGGCTTTATGGCTGCAACGCAGGTCCCGGTGAAGAGACCATCCAGAGCCAGGTCACCGCCAGGTTGCAGGCGGGCACAGATGCTGACCTGTTCGACATCCGCGACTTCGCCGTGCTCGGCAAGGAGGAGCGGATGGAGGGGGTCTATCTGGTCAAGGTGAGCTACCAGCTCCACTTCAAGCAGGGACTGGATCAGTTGCAGGTGCTGCACGACGAGGATCTTGTCTATGACAGGGTCGGCCCCTTCCAGCAGGAGATGGGGCTGATGGAGCTCGAGCGCAAATATGGCGACTTCGAGGCAGGCCAGGCCCTGGCGCAGGAGACCCAGGTCTGGATGATGAAGACGGAGCAGGGCTGGCGCCTGGCCGAGCCAGACGCGACGCAGCAGGGATAATCCCGAGCCCCCCTCCCCCTAGAGCAGATCCTTCAGCCGATACCAGAGCATCCCGAGCGCCAGCAACGGAGAGCGCAGCGCCGGGCCACCCGGGAAGGTCATGTGGGGGACGCGGCTGAAGAGATCGAAGCCCCGGCTCTCCCCCTTGATCGCCTCCGCCACCAGCTTGCCCGCCATGTGGGTGGCATTGAGGCCATGGCCCGAATAGGCCTGGGCATAGAAGACGTTGGGATGCTGCTCGAGGCGGCCTATCTGGGGCAGCCGGTTGGCGCCTATGCCTATCATGCCCCCCCACTGGAACTCGATGGCGGTACCCGCGAGCTCGGGGAAGACCCGCAGCAGCTTGGGCAGCATGAAGGCCTTGATGTCGCGGGGGTCACGGCCCGAGTAGTTGCAGGCCCCGCCAAACAGCAGGCGACCGTCCGCCGACAACCGATAGTAGTCGAGCGCCACGTTCTGATCGCACACCGCCATGTTCTGTGGCAGCAAGCGCTGGCGCAGGCGCTTCTCCAGCACCTGGGTGGCGAGAATGTAGGAGCCCGCCGGCAGCACCTTGCCCCCGAGATCGGGCTGGAGGTCGCCCAGGTAAGCGTTGCAGCCGATTACCAGGTAGTCCGCGCTGACCCGGCCGTGAGCCGTGGTCACCTCGACACGCTCGCCGTAATCGATGTGGGTCACCCTTGAGTGTTCGAACAGGGAGACCCCGAGACTGGCTGCCGCACGCGCTTCGCCGAGGGCAAGGTTGAGAGGATGCAGGTGACCGGAGCCCATGTCGATCATCCCGCCGATATAGCGATCCGACCCGACCACGGTGTGCATCTCCTCCCGCGCCACCATTTTCAGTGCGTGCCGATAACCCAGGCTCGCCAGGTGCTCGGCATCCTCCTCGAACCCCTTCAGGTGACGCGCCTTGGTGGCGAGATCGCAATAGCCCCAGGTCAGATCGCACTCGATATTGAAACGCTCGACCCGCTCGCGCACCAGCTGCACCGCTTCGATCCCCATCAGATCCAGCTCCCGCACGCCCGCCTCGCCAATCCAGCGGGCGAACTGGCTGGTATCGTGACCGATGCCGCGGATCAGCTGGCCGCCGTTGCGCCCCGACGCCCCCCAGCCGATGCGGTTGGCCTCCAGCAGCACCACCTTGTAACCGGCATCGGCCAGATTGATGGCGGTGTTGAGGCCGGTGAAACCGCCACCGATGACGCAGACGTCCGCATCCAGCTCACCACTGAGCTCGGGCCACTGCCGATGGTCGTTGCGAGTGGCCGCGTAATAGGAGGCCGTGTGTTCCTGATGTCCCTGTCTTCCTGTCTGCATGCTCAGCATCCTGCCTGGTTGCATTCGTTTACTAAATTAAACGGGTGTCATCGATAATACCCAGCCCCCCATCCCCAATCCAGCCCGTCAGGATCACAGAAATGCAAAAAGCGCCCCGAAGGGCGCCTTTTCATGCAATCAAGGTGCTGCGAATTACAGTACGTCGATGGCGTTCAGGTCGGAGAAGGCCTTCTCCAGACGCGCGATCATGGAAGTCTGACCGGCACGCAGCCATACGCGCGGATCGTAGAACTTCTTGTTCGGCTTGTCGGCACCTTCCGGGTTGCCCAGCTGGCCTTGCAGGTAGGCTTCGTTGGATTTGTAGAAGTTCAGCACGCCTTCCCAGGTCGCCCACTGGGTGTCGGTGTCGATGTTCATCTTCACCACGCCGTAGGAGATGGATTCGCGGATCTCTTCCAGGGTAGAGCCGGAACCACCGTGGAACACGAAGTCCAGGGACTTGGCAGGCAGACCGAACTTCTCGGAGACGTACTTCTGGGAGTTGTCCAGGATCTTCGGAGTCAGCTTGACGTTACCCGGCTTGTACACACCGTGCACGTTGCCGAAGGAGGCAGCGATGGTGAAGCGCGGGCTGATCTTGGACAGACGCTCGTAGGCGTAGGCCACGTCTTCCGGCTGGGTGTACAGGGAGGATTGGTCCAGGTGGCTGTTGTCCACGCCGTCTTCTTCACCGCCGGTGCAGCCCAGTTCCAGCTCCAGAGTCATGTTCATCTTGGCCATGCGGGTCAGGTACTCGCAGCAGATGTCGATGTTCTCTTCCAGAGACTCTTCGGACAGATCCAGCATGTGGGAGGAGAACAGCGGCTTGCCGGTTTCGGCAAAGTGCTTCTCACCGGCATCCAGCAGACCGTCGATCCACGGCAGCAGCTTCTTGGCGGCGTGGTCGGTGTGCAGGATCACAGGAACACCGTAGGCTTCGGCAACGGCGTGCACGTGCTTGGCACCGGAGATGGCACCCAGGATGGCAGCTTGCTGGCCTTCCAGCTTCAGACCCTTGCCGGCGGTGAACACGGCACCACCGTTGGAGAACTGTACGATAACCGGGGCTTTGACTTTGGCAGCAGCTTCCAGCACGGCGTTCACGGAGTCGGTACCGACGCAGTTGACGGCCGGCAGAGCGAAGCCGTTTTCCTTGGCGATGGCGAACACTTTCTGAACGTCATCACCAGTGATCACGCCGGGTTTTACGAAGTCGAAAATTTTCTTAGACATGTTTAATCGTCCTGTCTCGTATGCCGTTAATAAAAAGTGGGGGGTTCATCATGAACCGGCACAGCGGCCACATGATAAACGAAACGGGAGGCTTTTGCCCCCCGTCCCGGGTCAATTAGGCTTTGGCGCGCTCTTCGAGAATCGCGACAGCCGGCAGTACCTTGCCTTCTACGAACTCCAGGAAGGCGCCGCCGCCGGTGGAGATGTAGGAGACCTTGTCGGCGATGCCGAACTTGTCGATGGCAGCCAGGGTGTCACCACCGCCAGCGATGGAGAAGGCCGGGGATTCAGCGATGGCGCGAGCGATCACTTCGGTACCCTTGGCGAACTGGTCGAACTCGAACACGCCGACCGGGCCGTTCCACAGGATGGTCTTGGCGTTCATGATGATGTCGGCCAGGGCCTTGGCGGAATCCGGACCGATGTCGAAGATCATGTCGCCGTCAGTCACGTCGGACACGGACTTGATGGTGGCCGGGGTGGATTCGGAGAATTCGCTACCCACAACCACGTCGGTGGTCACCGGAATGTTGGTTTCGGCAGCCAGTTTCTTGGCGGTGTCGATCAGATCGTGCTCGCACAGGGACTTGCCGACGTTGTGACCGGCAGCAGCGATGAAGGTGTTGGCGATGCCACCACCGACCACCAGCTGGTCAGCGATCTTGGAGAGGGATTCGAGTACGGTCAGCTTGGTGGAGACCTTGGAGCCGCCCACGATGGCAACCATGGGGCGCTCGGGCTTCAACATGGCTTTGCCCAGGGCTTCCAGTTCACCGGCCAGCAGGGGGCCTGCACAGGCAACCGGCGCGAACTGGGCCACACCGTAGGTAGAACCTTCGGCGCGGTGAGCAGTACCGAACGCATCCATTACAAAGACGTCACACAGGGCGGCGTATTTTTTGGCCAGCTCTTCGGTGTTCTTCTTCTCGCCTTTGTTGAAGCGGCAGTTTTCCAGCACAACCAGCTCACCGGCGGCGACGTCTACGCCATCCAGGTAGTCTTTGGCCAGACGAACCGGGCAGGACAGTGCGTCTTTCAGATAGTTGACAACCGGAGCCAGGGAGAATTCTTCGTTGTATTCACCCTCGGTCGGACGACCCAGGTGGGAGGTGATCATCAGCTTGGCGCCCTTTTCCAGAGCCAGCTTGATGGTCGGCAGAGTCGCAACGATACGTGCATCGGAAGTGACCTTGCCGTCTTTTACCGGCACGTTCAGGTCAGCACGGATCAGAACGCGTTTGCCCGCCAGATCCAGGTCGGTCATCTTGATAACAGACATATTCAGTCCTCTATATATTTTCAGGTAATGTTAAAAAAACAGTAACCTTGCGCCCGGTGCAGACTTTCAGCCTGCGGCCATCATGGCCCGGGTGGTATCCAGCATGCGGTTGGCGAAGCCCCATTCGTTATCGCACCACATCAACATCTTGACGAGGTTGGCATCGCTGACCCGGGTCTGGGTACCATCAATGATGCAGGAGTGTGCATCATGATTAAAGTCTACGGAGACCAGTGGCTCTTCCGTGTAGTCCAGAATACCGTGTAATGTACCTCTGGATGCCCGTTGCAGGGCTTGATTTACGTCACTAACTGTCACTTTTTTACGAACAGTAATACTCAGATCCATGGCGGTTACATTGATGGTGGGTACCCGCACCGCGATCGCCTCGAACTTGCCGGCAAAGTGGGGAAGGATACGTTCCAACCCCTTTGCCAGCTTGGTATCCACCGGGATGATGGACTGGCTGGCCGCCCGGGTTCTGCGCAAGTCGCCGTGATAGGCATCGATGACTTGCTGATCGTGCATGGCCGAATGAATTGTCGTAATAGTACCACAATTTATCTCGAATTCTCGATGCAATGTTTCGATGACGGGGACCACGCAGTTGGTGGTGCAGGAGGCGTTGGAGACGATCCGCTCCCGCCCGGTCAGCACCTGGTGGTTGACCCCGTAGACGATGGTGGCGTCCACGTCCGCGTCCGCCGGATGGGAGAAGAGCACCTTGCCCGCTCCCGCCCCCAGATGCAGCTCGGCATCGGCCCGGGAGCCGAACACCCCGGTGCAGTCCAGCACCACGTCCACCCCCAGCGCCCGCCAGGGCAAGTTCGACGGATCCCGCTCGGCAAACAGGGCAATGAGATCCTCCCCCACCTGCATGCTGTTGCCCGCCAGTTGCACCGGATAGCGGAACCGGCCGTGGCTGGTGTCGAAGCGGGTCAGGTGCACCATGGCCTCGGGGGCCGCCAGCTCGTTGATGGCCACTATCTTGATGGTCTTGTCGCGGCCGCTCTCGTAGAGGGCCCGCAGCACGTTGCGGCCGATGCGGCCATAGCCGTTGATGGCAATCTTGATCATGGAAACGTTGTGTCCTTAGCTGCGACAAAGGGATGAGAGGAAGGGGCGACTCACGAGAGCAGTGCCTCGCGAAAGACGCCGCGGGCCAGCAGTGCGGCACCGAATACCCCGGCGCTGTCCCCCAGAGCCGGCGCTACCATGGGGGTGGCGAAGCGGGGGTTGAACAGGAAGGGCAATACCGTTTCGCGCCCGGCGCGATAGAGGCTCTGCACATTGCCCACGCCGCCACCGATGACGATGACGTCCGGATCGAGAATATTGATCACGTTGGCGAGGGCCTGGCCGAACAGCAGGTGCAACCTGTCCATGGTGAGCCTGGCGACATGATCATGGGCACTGGCCGCAGCAATCTGGGCGAGCGAGAGACGGCGTTTGGTCCTGGCCTCGTACCAGGCCTCCAGCGCCGGGCCGCTGATGAGGGTTTCGACGCAGCCGCGCTTGCCGCAGTAGCACTCTGGCCCCTCCGGCAACAGGACGTTGTGCCCCCACTCCCCGGCGATGCCGTGGTGACCGTTGAGGATCTGGCCGTTGATGACGATGCCGGCCCCGACCCCGGTGCCCATGATGATGCCGAACACCACTTTTGCATCGGGATGATGCTGGCGCACCGCCCCCAGATGGGTTTCCGCCAGGGCGAAACAGTTGGCGTCGTTGGCGATGAGCACGGGGACGCCCAGCCTGCGCTCCAGATCTTCCTTGAGCGGCTTGCCGTTGAACTCGGTGGTGTTGCTGTTTTTCAGCAGCCCGGTCTGGGGGTCCCGGGCCCCCGGCGTCCCCATGCCGATGAGTGCAGGACGCTGACCGAGTTTGGCGGCACACTCGTCCACCAGTTTGGCGATCTGGCCCAGCATGTGCTGGTAGCCGCCGTGCCGTTCAGTGGGAATGCGGTGGCGCAGCAACACCTCGTCGCCATCGAGCACCACGCACTCGCACTTGGTCCCGCCAAGGTCGATCCCCCAATCCCACGCCTGCTTCTCCATCCAGCCTCCTGCCCCTCAACGACCCCATCCCGGCCACGACTGCCAACATGGGGGTGCAGTGTAACCCGAGCCGCAACCAGGATGCAGCCCCCTGTGTCACGGACAGCAAAACGGGGCCCGCAGGCCCCGTTCATCACGCTGTTTGCCGCGCTCAGCGACCGTGGTACCGGGCGGAGAGCTCATGCACCGCGTTGACGAATACGCCGGCATGTTCCGGGTCCACATCCTGATGGATGCCGTGCCCCAGGTTGAAGACATGACCGTTGCCATGACCGAAACCGGCCAGAATGGTGGCGACCTCTTCGCGGATCCGCTCCGGGGTGGCGTAGAGCATGGAGGGGTCCATGTTGCCTTGCAGCGCCACCTTGTCGCCGACCCGGCGTTTGGCGTCCGCGATGTCGGTGGTCCAGTCCAGCCCCAGGGCATCACAGCCGGTGGCGGCGATCTGCTCCAGCCACTGGCCGCCGTTCTTGGTGAACAGGGTGACCGGCACACGGCGGCCCTCATGTTCACGGATCAGGCCATCGACGATCTTGTGCATGTACTGCAGGGAGAAGTCGCGGTAATCGCGCGGGGTGAGCACGCCGCCCCAGGTGTCGAATACCATGACCGCCTGGGCACCCGCCCTGATCTGGGCGTTGAGATAGCTGATCACGCTGTCCGCCAGCTTGTCGAGCAGCAGATGCAGGGTCTGCGGCTCTGCATACATCATCTTCTTGATCTTGGTGAAGGCCTTGGAGCTGCCCCCCTCCACCATGTAGGTGGCCAGGGTCCAGGGGCTGCCGGAGAAGCCGATGAGCGGCACGTCGCCCTTGAGCTCGCGGCGGATGGTGCGTACCGCATTCATCACGTAGCCGAGCTCGTCTTCCGGATCCGGGATGGGCAGGGCCTGCACGTCGGCCATGGAGGTGATCGGGCGCTCGAAGCGCGGGCCTTCCCCCTGTTCGAAGTAGAGGCCCAGCCCCATGGCATCGGGCACGGTCAGGATGTCGGAGAAGAGAATGGCGGCATCGAGTGGATAGCGGCGCAGGGGCTGCAAGGTGACTTCACAGGCCAGCTCGGCGTTGCGACACAGGGACATGAAATCCCCCGCAACGGCGCGGGTCGCCTTGTATTCCGGCAGATAACGGCCAGCCTGACGCATCATCCATACCGGGGTCATGTCCACTTCCTGGCGCAGCAGGGCACGCAGGTATCGATCGTTTTTCAGCTCTTTCATCCCAGTTCCTGAGTCATGTCACGCATAAAATGGCGGACATGATACCACTTTGTGCAAGGCTGAGGGCGGCCCTGACGCCGCACATCGCCGCAGGAGTGCAAAGATGTGAGGGGGCGCATACAAGCGCCCCCGTTTTCCCTCAACGCGCCTCGGCGAGACACTGTTCGATGAGCCGGCGCGCTATGGTGCCATGAGGGGGCAAGCGCGGCAGCCGGTCAGCCTCAAAGAAGCCTGCCGCCACCAGTTCGTCATCCTGCACCCGGATCTCGCCGTTCTCGTAGTCGGCGGTGAAGCCCATCATCAGGCTGTGGGGGAAGGGCCAGGGCTGGCTCGCCACGTAACGCACATTGGTCACCCGGATGCCGCTCTCCTCGAACACCTCCCGCGCCACGCACTGCTCCAGATTCTCCCCTGCCTCCACGAAGCCGGCCAGCACGGTATACATGGGATCATCCGCCTGATAGTGACGGCGGTGGGCTGCCAGCAAGATGGCCGGGCCCTTGCGCACCGCGACGATGATGCAGGGGGAGATGCGCGGATAGACGACATGGCCGTGATGACACCCCTGGGCCCACTCCCCTTCCCTCGGGGTCATGGGGGCGCCGCACTCACCGCAGAAACGATGGGTACGGCGAAAGGTGGCGAGCTGCCAGGCCCGCCCTGCGAGGCGAAAGCCCTCTTCGTCCCCCGCCACCATAAGCTGGCGCAGCGGGGCCATGGCCTCGGTCTCCGCCTCGCCCCCCAGATCCAGCAGATGGCAAGGCAGGCCGTCCCACTCGTCGAAGCGCTCGAAGGAGGCGGTGTGCAGATGGGTGGGCAAAACGGCGCGGGGCCCTTGTGGAATGCGCCCCTGTTCATCCAGCAGGACAAGGTGATCGCCCCCCAGCACGAACCAGAAGGCCTGTTCAGTTGATGACATATGATGAAGGCTCTTGTTGAGAATGCGCGCGGCACAGGATCGTTTGCCTCATATTACGAGCGGGAAGGGCCGATGGCGACCCCCGACATGGCCCTCTTCTCGCCAGGCACACCATGAAAAAAGGCCGCCTCTGGCGACCTTTCATCCTGTTGACCGCCCGGGCGATCAGTTCATCCAGCGCTCGCTGCTCTTACGACGGCGCGGGAGCATGGGCAGGAGGATCCCGAGCAGGATGCCGCCCCCCACCATGGCACCACCGCGGATGAACCAGTCCATCTGCATGTCGTGCTCACGGTTGTCATAGCTCTGGGTCAGGGCGTCGTTCTGTTCCTTGAGGCTGCTCATCTCGGCGCTCTGGCTGTCCAGACGGGCTTTGAGGCTGGCGATCTCCTTGCTCTGCTCGGCGATCTTGCCATCCTTCTCGGCGAAGCGTTTCTCGTTGTCGCCATTGAGGTTCAGCAGACGGGCCTTGGCTTCGTCCAGCTCTTTCTGAACCTGGGGAAGGCGTTCACGCAGGCTGATCTCCCCCTGCAGCTCGCTGTTCTTGATCCAGCCCTCGCGGCCACGACCGTCCACCACCTGGGTGAATCCGGCCTCCTGGTTCACCGCCTTGACCTCCAGCGGCTCACCGGCCTTGACGCTGCCGAGGATCCGGTACTGGGTACCCGGACCGTTGTGGATATAGGTAAAGATGTTGTCTGAAACATAGCGGGTATCGGCCAGTGCCTGTTGGGCACACAAGCAGATCAGGATCCCGAGAAGGGCGCGCATGGTCGATCGATTCTCTTCGTTGGATTAGGTTGCAGGCCGAATGTTAAGCCGCCTGCGGGTCAAAGGACAAGCAAAGAAAAGCGCCATCTCCCCGAGTGAGAGCTGTCTCGCAGCGCCGCCGGTTTGCCACGCGACCATTCCAGACGTCGCACCTACTTCTGTTTCAGCGCCTGCACCTCGGCGCGCAGGGCCTTGAGCTCTTTGAGCAGTTGCGCCTGCTGCTCGCTCTGTTGGCGTCGCCACACCGCGGTGTCGTCGTTGGTCTTGCCGGGATGGACGAACAGGCTGGCCATGAAGCCGCTGAGGGCGCCAAACAACCCCACTCCAAAGAGGATCAGCAGGCTGGCGACGAAGCGCCCCTCCTCCGTCTTGGGCACCAGATCCCCGTACCCCACGGTAGAGAGGGTCACCAGCGTCCACCAGAAGGCATCGTAAGGAGTCTGGATCTGGCTGCCGGGTTGCCCCGTTTCCAGCCAGTACATGACGCCGGAGCCGACCCCCAGCAACAGGAAGAAGAGGAAGAGAATGCCGGAGAGGGTGGTTTCGTTGCGTTCACGACGGAACATGGCCAGCAGATCCGGTCTGTCCCGGAGCAACTGGTAGACCCGCCACAGCTGGATGAGCCGCGCCCAACGTAGTTGTTCCACCATGGGCAGGCTGCCGGGCAGATAGAACCAGTTGCTCTTGAAGAAGGCCATCCTGTCGGAGGCGCGCGCCCAGCCATAGGCGAAGTGAGCGAGGAAGAAGTAGCAGATCAGGCTGTCGACATCATAAAAGAGCTGCAAAGTCTGGGAGCTCAGTTCACCGTGCCCCAGCCAGCGAGCAGCCACCAGGCAAACCGAAATCACGGAGAGAAACCCCATCAGCAGATCCATGGTACGCAAATGAGTTAAGTGATGTCGCATACATTTTCCAACTTTAAGCACGGTGCAAATTAATAAAAAGGAAGATAATGCCGATAGCTATGACGGCAAAGGAATAATGGACGTTGAAAGGAGAAAAATTATGCAGTTGAACCCGCTGGAGAGGCGCATGAGCAACATCCGACTGGTGCCCAAGGTGGTGCTGCTCATGGTGTTCAGCACCCTGCTGCTGCTGGCCAAACTCTGGTTCGATGCCAGCAACCTGGAAGCGACCCTGCTCAGCGAGGGCATTGATGCCGCCATGGCCAACACCATCGCCGATCGCCTGCTCTGGACCGGGCTGGTGGAGACGGCGCTCATGGGGGTCGTCTTCGTGGTGCTGCTGCTCACCGGCTCCCGCCTCATGGTCAAGCAGGTCCACTACCTGGTGGGGCTGCTGGAGCGTTTCGCCAACAAGGATCTCAGCCACAGCGTGCTGCTCAAGTCCCGGGACGAGTTCGGCGACATCGCCAAGGCGGTGGCCCACTCCCAGGAGAACCTCAAGGAGGTGTTCGGGACCCAGCGTGCAGCCTGCAAGGAGCTCAACGAGATCGCCTCCCAGGTGACTCTCTGCATGGATGAGGCGAACGAGGCCATCAACGAGGAGTTCACCCAGATTGAGCAGCTTGCCAGCGCCATGAGCCAGATGGTAGGTGCCATTCGAGAAGTGGCCAACCACGCGGAGCAGGCGTCCCACGCCACCGCCGAAACCAGCCAGCTGGCCGAGGAGGGCAGCCGCTGCGTGGCGGCTACCGTCAACACCATCGACACTCTCTCCGGCAACATCCAGCGCTCCTCCACCGTGGTCAACGAAGTGGAGCACGGGGTCGATCGCATCGGCTCCGTGGTGGACACCATCCGCAGCATCTCCGAGCAGACCAACCTGCTGGCCCTGAACGCCGCCATCGAAGCCGCACGCGCCGGTGAGGCGGGTCGCGGTTTTGCCGTGGTCGCCTCCGAGGTGCGCGAACTCGCGAACCGTGCCCAGGCCGCCACCGTCGAGATCCAGAAGATGATCGAGCAGCTTCAGGGCAACGCCCGCCAGGCTGTCGGCCTGATGGCCGAGAGCGTGCAGCAGGCGGACAAGGGGGTGGAGCAGGTGACCCAGGCTGGTACCCAGCTCGACACCATAGTGCAGCGGGTGCAGGGAGTGGCCGACATGAACCGCCAGATCGCCGCCGCCTCCGAGCAGCAGAGCTCGGTCGCCGAGGAGATGAATGCCAACCTGGAGCAGGTCAAACAGGTGGTGGAAGGCTCCGTCGTGGTGCTGCGGGAGCTGAAAGATGCCTCCGAACTGGTGGAACACCACAGCCAGACGCTGGACAGCCATATCCAGGCTTTCAAGCTAGCCTGATGCTGGCCTGATGCTGGCGCCCATCGTCAAACCTTCAGGCTGGCCTGAGGTCGTGATTTGAGTACACTGGAAGGCCCCCTTAGGGGCCTTTCTTTTTTCATCACGGCAAGGAGCCAGGATGCAGACCACAGAACGTGCGCTTGAGATAAGCGACGACAAGGGGCGCCTCGACGTCCCGCTCATTCACCGTTTCCTCAGTGAAGAGGCCTACTGGTGCCTCGGCATTCCCCTCGCTACCCTGCAGCGGGCCATCAACCACTCCCTGTGCTTCGGAGCCTATCTCGACGGCCAGCAGGTCGCCTTCGCCCGGGTCATCACCGACAAGGCAACCTTCGGTTATCTCGCCGACGTCTTCGTGCTGCCCGAACATCGCGGGTGCGGTCACAGCAAGGCCCTGGTGGCAGCCATCCTCGCCCACCCGGAGCTGCAAGGGCTGCGCCGTCTCTCCCTCGCCACCTCCGATGCCCACGGCCTCTACGCCGGTTTCGGTTTTGTGCCGCCGAGAAGCCCCGGCAGCCTGATGGAAATCTACGACCCCGAGATCTACCGGCGTCCCTGAGCCCGGCCGATCGCCAGATCCGTCGCCGGATCACCTTCCGGGCAGCGGCGCTGTGACGCCAGCGCCCGGGAGTGCTAGATTGGCAGCCGGCATTTCACTCTCCCTGCAGACTCGTCAACCACAAGGATGGCAACCGTGGCCCAGCACTCTCCCTCTTTCTCCGCCTTCTCTCCCTTGTTGCAGGAGCAGGCCCTGCGCCACTGGCAGCGGCTGCTCGCCCTGGCGCCCCAGTATGACGCACTGCCCGAGTCCACCCGCCAGACCCTGCTGACCCTGCTCGGCCTCTCCGACTTTGTCGCCGACTCCCTTATCAAGCAGCCGGGGCTGCTGGCCGAGACCCTGGCATCGGACGCACTGACCCGGGCCGAGCGCTGGCCCGCCTATGAACCTGAGCTCGCAGCCCTGCTCGCCGAGGTCGCGGACGAGGAGGCGCTCAAGCGCATCCTGCGCCAGTTCCGCCGCAGCCGCATGCTGGTGATCGCCTGGCGCGAGCTGCTCGGGGAGTCAGAGGTCGAAGAGAGCTTCATCCATCTCACCAAGCTGGCGGATGCCCTCATCTGTGGTGCCCGCGACTGGCTCTACGCCAAACAGTGCAGCGAGCTGGGCACCCCCATGGACGGCGATGGCAACCCCCAGCCGCTGCTCATCCTCGGGATGGGCAAGCTCGGCGGCGGCGAGCTCAACTTCTCCTCGGACATCGACCTTATCTTCACCTTCCCCGAGAACGGCTACACCGTTGGCGGTCGGCGGGAGCTCGCCAACCAGCAGTTCTTCATCAAGCTGGGGCAGCGTCTCATCAACGCCCTCCACCAGCCCACCCAGGATGGTCAGGTGTTCCGGGTCGACATGCGGCTGCGCCCTTTTGGCGATGCGGGGCCGCTCGCCATCTCCTTCGCCGCCATGGAGGACTACTACCAACATCACGGCCGCAACTGGGAGCGCTACGCCATGGTCAAGGCGCGGGTGCTGGGCCCCCAGTGCGAACACGCCATGGCCCTGACCGAACTGCTGCGCCCCTTCGTGTTCCGCCGCTACATCGACTTCGGCGTCATCGACGGCCTGCGCCAGATGAAGGCGATGATCGCCGCCGAGGTGCGCCGCAAGGGACTGGAGGGCAACATCAAGCTGGGGGCCGGGGGCATTCGCGAGGTGGAGTTCATCGCCCAGGCGCTGCAACTCATCCGTGGCGGGCGCGAGCCCGCCCTGCGGGTACGCCACCTGCCCGAGGCGCTGGCCGCCATCGCCCAGGGGGGTGCCCTGGAGGGGAGCCAGTGCGAACGCCTGCTCACCGCCTATCGCTTCCTGCGCCGGGTGGAAAACATCTTGCAGGAGATCGGCGATCAGCAGACCCAGACTCTGCCCACCGAGGATCGGGATCGCCAGCGGCTCATCGCCACCCTCGGCTTTACCGACTGGGACGCCTTCATGGCCCACCTCGATGAGGAGATGGCCGCCGTCCATCAGGAGTTCGTCGCCGTGGTGGGGGAAGAGAAGGAGGCCCCCGCCCACCTGGAACAGCTCTGGCTCGATCTCTGGCGCACCGAGCTTGATGCCGCCGAGCTGGAAAAACTGCTGACCACGCAGGGAGTGGTGGAGCCCGCCCCCCTCTGCGCCGCCCTGCTGCGTTTCAAGGAGGAGTACAAGCGCCGTCAGGTAGGGCCCCAGGGGCGCATCGCCCTGGACTGGCTGATGCCGGAGCTGCTGCGCCTGGTGGTGGCGAGCCGCGAGCCTGCCCGCCTGTTCGAGCGGGTCTGCACCCTGCTGACCCGCATCTTCACCCGCAGCGCCTATCTGCAACTGCTGGCGGAAAACCCCGCCGCCCTGCGCCAGCTGGTACGCCTGTGTGACGAGAGCAACCTGGTGAGCGAGCAGCTGGCCCGCTACCCCATCCTGCTGGACGAGCTGCTGGATCCCCAGCACCTCTACCACCCCACCCCGCTGGATCAGTACAAGCCCCAGTTGCGCCAGTTCCTGCTGCGCATCCCCGAGGAGGATGTGGAGCAGCAGATGGAAGCGCTGCGCCAGTTCAAGCAGGTGCAGCTCCTGCGCATCGTCGCCGCCGACATCGCCGGCGCCCTGCCGCTGATGAAGGTGAGCGACCACCTCACCTGGCTGGCGGAGGCGATCACCGAGGAGGTGGTCAATCAGGCGTGGGCCCAGATGAGCGAACGCTACGGGGTGCCGCCCGAGGTGGCGGTGAGCGGCCAGCGCGGCTTTGCGGTGGTGGCCTACGGCAAGCTGGGGGGCATCGAACTCGGCTACGGCTCGGATCTCGATCTGGTGTTCCTGCACGGCGGCGACCCCAACCGTTACACCGATGGCCGCAAGCCCATCGACAGCCGCCAGTTCTACCTGCGCCTGGCCCAGCGGATCCTGCATCTGTTCAGTACCCGCACTCCGTCCGGCATCCTCTACGAGATCGACATGCGGCTGCGCCCCTCCGGCGACTCAGGCCTGCTGGTCTCATCGCTGTCGGCCTATGAGCAGTACCAGCAGCAGGAAGCCTGGACCTGGGAGCATCAGGCCCTGGTGCGAGCCCGTCCCATCTATGGCGATGATGCTGTGGTCGCCGAATTTGCCCGCATCCGCCGCGACGTGCTGGCCAAGGAGCGGGATCTGCCCACCCTGGCCCGCGAAGTGCGGGAGATGCGCCAGAAGATGCGGGATCACCTGCTCAAGGCGGGAGAGGGAGAGTTCGATCTCAAGCAGTCCCCCGGCGGCATGGTGGACATCGAGTTCATCGCCCAGTACCTGGTGCTGGCCCACGCCTGCGGTGAGCCGGACGCCCTCACCCGCTGGTCAGACAATGTGCGCATCTTCGATGAGTGCGTGATGGCGGGGGTACTCACACTGGAGCAGGCAGAGGGGCTCAAGCAGGCCTATCTGGAGATCCGCAACCTCGGCCATCGCCTCAATCTCTCGGAGATCTCCCGCAAGGTGGGGGACGATCAGTTGCCGCGAGAGCGTGGCCATGTGCTGGCGGTCTGGCAACAGCTGCTGGGAGAATAAGCAGAAGGGGCGCCATGGCGCCCCTTCTCGTTGACGAAAGGCTTGTTGAAGATGACCTAGCGTCCGCCCGCCACATCGATAAAGGTGCCGGTGGCATAGGAGGCCTCGTCCGACAGCAGCCAGGCGATGGCGGTGGCCACTTCGGCCGGCTGACCGCCCCGTTGCAGGGGAATATTGCCCTTGATCCTGTCCACCCGGCCGGGCTCGCCGCCGTCGGCATGCATGTCGGTGTAGATGAAACCAGGACGCACCCCGTTGACCCGGATCCCCTGAGCCGCCAGCTCCAGCGACAAGCCTCTGGTCAGCACGTCGACGGCCCCCTTGGCGGCGGCATAATCCACGTATTCCCCGGGGGAGCCCAGGCGCGCGGCGGCGGAAGAGACGTTGACGATGGCGCCCCCCGCCGTCATGCGGCGCACCGCCTCGCGGCAGCAGAGAAAGCAGCTGGTGACATTGGTGGTCAGGGTCTGGTTGATGCGCTCGGCGCTCATCTCCAGCACCCGCATCTGGGGCTGCAACCTGCCGGCGTTGTTCACCAGGTGGGTAACGGGGCCGAGCCTCGCGTCCATCTCCTCGAACAGGCGCACCACCTCGGCCTCCACGCTGACATCGGCCTGCACCGCGATGCACTCGACCGGATATCCCGCCCGGATCTCGGCCACCACCGCCTCGGCGGACGCCCTGTCCTGACGATAATTGAGACAGAGATGGTAACCCTGCGCCGCCAGATAGCGGGCTGTCGCGGCCCCGATACCTCTGCCGCCGCCGGTGATCAGCACCCGTTTGTTCATGAACCCTCCTGTTCCCGGTTTCGATGACTGTTTCGCATAGTACCCCAGGTTGCCGACCACACCTCGTCCCGTGACGCCCGGCACCACAACAAAGAGCCCGCACGGGGCGGGCTCTTGATGGCAACAACGGGAGGCTGGCTATTTGAACAAGCCCTTGAGCAGCTGGTCGGCCACCCCCTTCACCCCTTCGTTGTCGGCCTTGTCACCCAGCAGCTTCTTGAGACCGCGCTCGGCCTCCTTGCGGGCCTTCTCCTCCAGCACCTTGTTGTTGCTGAGCAAGGCCTTCACGTCAAGCTTGTAGCTCGGCGCCTGCCAGTGGCCGCCGATGCGCACCGGTATGGTGATGTCCTTGAGCTCGTCCACCGTCTTGCCCCCCTGCCCCTTGCTGCTCTCCACCACGGAGGTGAGGAACAGGAAGTCGAGGGTCTCCGGCACCAGAGCAGTCTGGCCCTGCCCCTTCACTCGCAGGGCGGGGGCAAAGAGCTGGATGTCGTCGCTCCTGGCAATCCCGTTGGCAATCTGGAAGCTGGCGGTGAGGGCGCTGAAATCGGTCTTGCGCACCTCCTTCACCTGATCCGCCCCCTTGCCGGTCAGGGTGGCCCGCGCCTCGCGGATCATCTCCGCCAAGTTGATGCCGTGCAGGGCGCCATCGCTCAACTTGAGCTTCACCTGGCCCTGCATCCGGCTGCGCAGCGCCTGCTCGGAGAGTCCTGAGCCCTGCACCTCGACCTCCAGGTCCCCCTTGCCTTCCAGCAGGTCGGTCTGGGCCAGGGTCTGCAGCAGGGGCCGCACATCGACTCCCTGCACCCGCTTGTGCACCTGATAGCGGGCGGGTTGCTGACGGGCATCGAGCAGACCGCTCGCCGTCACCTGGCCGCCGGCCACCCCGGCACTGAACTGCTTGAGGGTGAGCTGACCACCCGCCAGGGCCAGTTGCAGATCCACGGCGCTGAGATCCAGCCCCTTGAGGCGCAGGCTGCCCAGTTGCAGGCGGCCAGCCAGGTCCACCGACTTGAGGGCGGTCAGATCAGGCTCTACCGTGGAGAGCGCCCTGTTGGCGGGCGCCGCAGCCTGCTCCTTTGCTCCGGCCGGTGCAGCCGCCCCCGACGTGGCCGCAGCGGGCGCGGCCTTGGCCGATTGACCGAGCCAGCCGTCGAGATCGAGCTTCTCCCCCTTGAGGTCAAAGTCCACTTTGGGCACGGCCCCCAGACGAACGGCGCCGCTGCCGCTCAGCAGGGCATCGTCCGCTCCCAGCACCAGGTTGCTGAGGGTGACGGCCTGCTTGTCGAGCTCCGCGCGGGCAAAACCCGCCAGCTTCACCTGCATCTGCGGGCGCGGCAGGGCATCGCCGCTCAGCTTGGCGGCCAGCACGGCATCCGATATCTCCAGCAGTTGCCGGTTTTCATCGAGCCGCGCCTTGAGGGTCCCCTCCAGCGTACCGGCCAGGGTCGGCTTGTCCGCCGCCCCCTGTGCCCCGCTGAGGCTAAGGCTCAGACTGCTCCACTCCCCCAATGCCAGCCGATCGACCTTGAGGGTGAAGGCATCCAGCCGCTGGGCCGGCTGGTTCAGGCTGCCGCTGAGATTGAGATCCTTGAGCTCGCTCTTCATGGCCTCCCGGGCCAGCTTGAGCTGGGCCGACCCCTTGAGATCAAACGCCAGATCCCCCTGTGCCCCCTTGGCCGCCAGGGTCACCGGTACCCACTCCCCCGGGGTCAACTGCCCCAGATCGAGATCCAACCTGTCGAGCCGGGAGACGGTACCGTTGCGATCGTCCCGCACCAGGGCGCTGGCATCCACCAGCGCGATGCCTTGCAGGCTGATCTGCCAGGGCTGCTTGTCACTGGCGGCTGGGGGCGTCGTTGCGGCAGGCTCGGAGGCCGCCTCCTCCTTGGGGTCGGCGGAGGCCTGGAGTAGATCCCTCAGGTTGGAGCTGCCGTCAGCCCTGGTCTGGATAAACAGATGAGCGCCGCTCAGGGTCACCTTGCCGATCTCAAGCTTGTGGGAGAGCAGCGGCAGCAAGCCTACCGAGGCCTCACCCCGCTCGAATCGCACCAGGTCGGGCTCGGCAAAGCCGGCGGGGTTGCGTAGCGCCACCTGCTCGAGGGAGAGGCCGAGGCTCGGCCAGAAACGCCAGCCGATATCCCCTTGTATCACCAGCTCGCGGCCGGTGCTCTTGCGCACCTGTTCCACCAGCTGGGGCTTGAACTGGTTGGGATCGATGAGGGACACCAGGGCGGCGATGGCCACCACGGCCGCCAGCGCCAACCCCAGCAGGATGTAGATGATCTTCTTCACGATGGACTCCTTGAATGCGGATCTTGTGGCTGACTATACCACCGGGGGGATGACAGATGGGGCCCGTCTGCCAAAACGGACCAGCGGCGAGACAGGGATGGTCGCAGGCCCACGTTCAAACACGCGGCAATAAAAAGGGCCCCGCAGGGCCCTAATGATAGTGGATGGCTGACGCCCGCCTCGCCCGGATCAAGGCTGACGCGGCAACTGCTGATAGCCCATCTCGTACAGGGTGAAGGCATAGATGTCCGCACTCTGCTCGATAAGCTTGGCCACCGGCGTGCCCGCCCCGTGCCCGGCATTGGTCTCGATGCGGATGAGCTGGGGATGGGGGCCGGCATTGTCGGCCTGCAGGGTGGCGGCAAACTTGAAGGAGTGGGCCGGCACCACCCGATCGTCGTGATCCGCCGTGGTCACCAGGGTCGAGGGGTAGCTGACACCGGGTCGGACGTTGTGCAGGGGCGAGTAGCCCTTCAGGTAGTCGAACATCGCCTCGCTGTCGGCGCTGGTGCCGTAGTCATAAGCCCAGCCCGCCCCGGCGGTGAAGGTGTGGTAGCGCAGCATGTCGAGCACCCCCACCGCCGGCAGGGCGACCCGCATCAGATCCGGCCGCTGGGTCATGACCGCCCCCACCAGCAGACCGCCGTTGGAGCCACCACGGATCGCCAGCCGATCGGTGCGGGTGTAGCCCTCGGCCTTGAGGTACTCGGCCGCCGCGATGAAGTCGTCGAACACGTTCTGCTTGTTCTGCTGGGTGCCCGCCAGATGCCAGGCCTGGCCGTACTCGCCGCCCCCGCGCAGGTTGGCCACCGCATAGACGCCCCCCAGATCCAGCCAGTTGGCCACCGATACGCTGAAGCTCGGGGTCAGGCTCACGTCGAAACCGCCGTAGCCGTAGAGGATGGTCGGGTTGCTGCCATCGAGTTTCAGCCCCTTGCGGTAGCTGATGATGAGCGGCACCCGGGTGCCGTCCTTGCTCTGGTAGAAGCGCTGCTCGGAAACGTAATCCTCCGGCTTGAACGGCGCCGCCGAGGCGCGATAGAGGCTGATGGCGCCGCTTTTTGGCTCGAACTTGTAGAGAGTCGGCGGCTGGGCATAGTTCTCGAAGCCAAAGTAGAGGGCGGGATCATCGTGCTTGCCGTTGAAGCCGCTGACGCTGCCAAGGCCGGGCAGCGCCACCTCGCGCACCCGCTTGCCCTCATAGTCGAACTGTTCGACCCGGGCGGTGGCATCCACCATGTATTCGGCGAACAGATAGCCGCTGCCGCTGTGCACCGTCAGCACCTGCTGACGCTCGGGGATGAGATCCCGCCAGCGGGCCGGGCCCGGGTTGGCGGCATCCACCGTCACCAGCCGGCGGTTGGGGGCGTCCCGGTTGGTCAGCAGGTAAAGGGTGCCGCCCTTGTTGTCCACCAGGCTCACGTCCGCCTCCAGATCCCCCTGCACCGTTAGCAGCGGCGCGTTCTCCTGGCTCAGATCCTTCACATAGAGGCGGTTGCCGGAGGTGGAGTTCGCCGCCGAGATGAGCAGGAAGCGGTCATCCTCGGTGACGGTCGCCCCCACGTAGCGGTGGTGCTGGGCCGGGATGGCGCCGAACACCAGCCGGTCATCCTGCTGCGCCGTGCCGAGCCGGTGGAAATAGACCTTGTGCTGATCGGTCCTGGCCGACAGCTCGCTGCCATCCGGCTTGTCGTAGCTCGAGTAGAAGAAGCCCTCGTTGCCGAGCCAGCTGATGCCGCTGAACTTCACGTCCTTGAGGGGCGCCTCCAGCGGCTGCTTGCTCTCCACGTCCATCAGGTGGATCTCGCGCCAGTCACTGCCCGCCAGCGACAAGGAGTAGGCCAGGATGCGGCCATCACGGGAGAAGCTCAGCTGATCCAGCGCCGTGGTGCCGTCGGGGCTGAGGGTATTGGGATCGAGGAACACCTCGGCCGGCTTGCCCTCCAGCTGGCGCCACAGCACGTTCTGGTTCTGCAGGCCGTCGTTCTTGAAGAAGTAGTGGTAGCGCCCCTCGCGAAACGGCGCCCCCTCCTTGGCGTAGTTCCAGGAGGCGGCCAGCTTCTCCTTGATGGCGGCGCGATACGGGATCTGCGCCAGGTAACCCTGAGTCACCCGGTTCTGGGCCTTGACCCAGGCCTCCGTCTCGGGGCTGCGATCATCCTCCAGCCAGCGATAGGGGTCGGCCACGGCCTGGCCGAAATAGTGATCCACCTGCTCACCCTGGCGGGTGACGGGGTAGTGAAGGCGCGTATTCCCTGACATGGCATCCTCTCTGGTTGGCTGGCCGCTGCACGCACAGAGCAGTGACAGGGCCAGCAGGCTGACAATGGCTCGCATCGAGGCGGCTCCCTGCGGTTTGAGTGAGCGGGCAGGTTAACAAAGCGCGCCGGATGGCCCAACCCCCCGACCGGTGGCAGAGGATGGCCCGCCGACACGGGGGAGCCATATGAATTTTTTCGCTTAAGTTTGCCGCTTTATTTTGTTTGTTATCCGGCCCTTGGGTCACAGGATGGAATAAGACACCAGCCAACGTGAGCCATTCAGGATAAAGCATGCCGTACAGCTACCTATCACATCTGCGTTGCAGCAAGACCGGCGAGATAGTGGATGCCGATCAGCCCCAGCAGTTGAGCCCGGTCGGTGCCCCCTTGCTGGCCAGTTACGACCTCGAGGCCCTGAAACAGGCCTGGCACCCGGCCGCGCTGCTGGGGCGCCCCGCCAGCCTGTGGCGCTACCACGAGCTGCTGCCGGTGCGCGACCCCGCCCAGGTGATCACCCTGGGGGAAGGCTTCACCCCTCTGCTGCCCCTGCCCGCTTTCGGCAAACAGATCGGCATTCCGGATCTCTGGATGAAGGATGAGAGCATCATCCCCACCGGTTCTTTCAAGGCCCGCGGCGCCGCGGTCGGCGTCTCCCGCGCCCGGGAGCTCGGCATCACCCACTTCGCCATGCCCACCAACGGCAACGCCGGTGCGGCCTGGGCGCTTTACGGCGCCCGCGCCGGCTTGCGCAGCACCATAGTCATGCCCCAGGCGGCACCCGCCATCACAAGACTGGAGACCTCGCTGGCCGGTGCCCGCCTCTATCTGGTGGATGGCCTCATCAGCGACGCCGGTCGCCAGGTGGCCGAGGCGGTGGCCGAGCAGGGGCTGTTCGATGCCTCCACCCTCAAGGAGCCCTATCGCATCGAGGGCAAGAAGACCATGGGGCTGGAGATCGCCGAGCAGCTCGGCTGGACTCTGCCGGACGTCATCCTCTACCCCACCGGCGGCGGGGTTGGTCTCATCGGCATCTACAAAGCGCTGCGGGAGTTGCAGGAGCTGGGCTGGGTCAAGGGGCCGCTGCCGCGACTGGTGGCGGTGCAGGCGAGCGGCTGCGCCCCCATCGTCCAGGCCTGGCAGCAGGGGGAGCGCGAATCGCGCTTCTGGCCCGATTCCCAGACCCTCGCCTTTGGCATCAACGTGCCCAAGGCGCTGGGGGACTTTCTGGTGCTGGACGCCCTCTATCGCACCGAGGGGTGCGCCGTCGCGGTGGACGATAGCGCCATCCAGCGCGAGATCCGACAGCTCGCCGCGCGCGAAGGCAGCTTCGTCTGCCCGGAAGGGGCGGCCGCCTTCGCCGCTGCCCGCCAGCTGCGGGAAGCGGGCTGGATACAGGGGGGCGAGCGGGTGGTGGTGCTCAACACCGGCGCCGGCATCAAGTACCCTGACGCCATCACGGTCGTGCCCCAGCGGCTGCGCCGCGACGGGAGGATCCCGGCATGAGCTTCGACTGGTCCTTTGTTCTCACTACCCTGCCGGCGTTCGGCCAATCGGTCTGGGTCACCCTGCAGCTCGGCGCCATCGTGATCCTCACCTCGCTCGCCGTGGCGATGCTCAATGTGACGCTGCAAAGCCTGCACAAGCCCTGGCTGAACGGGGTGATCCGCGCCTATGTGGAGCTGGCCCGCAACACGCCGCTCTTGATCCAGCTGTTCTTTCTCTACTTCGGGCTGCCGGCACTCGGCATCTCGCTCTCCGGCTTTGCCACGGCGGTGATCGCCATGACCTTCCTCGGCGGCGGTTACCTGACCGAGGCGCTGCGGGCAGGCATTCAGGCAATCCCCCCCAGCCAGCTGGAGGCGGGCCGGGCCATCGGCCTCTCCCGCTGGCAGCTGCTGCGCCACGTCCAGCTGCCCCAGGCCTGGCTCGCCAGCCTGCCGGCGCTGTTTGCCAACTTCATCTTTCTGCTCAAAGAGACCACGGTGGCCTCGGCAGTGGCGGTGCCCGAGCTCCTCTACACCACCAAGAACTACATCGCCCTCTACTACAAGACCTACGAGATGCTGGCGGTGCTGACCTTGATGTGCGTGCTGATCTTTCTGCCGCTCTCCCTTGCACTGCGGGTCGTTGAAAGGAGACTGCAACATGGCCAGTTCGGTCACTGAATCGCTGATGCAGGCGAGGATCCCGATGTGGGCACTTATCTTCCTGCAGCCGCCGTCACTCGCCACCCATGCACAAAGAAGGAGGGCTCGCTATGGCCATTCCAGTCACTGAACAGCTGACGCAGGCGCTGCCGCTGCTGGCGGTGGGCGCGGGCCAGACCCTCGCCATCTCCCTGCTCGCCATCCTGTTCGCGACCCTGGGCGGGGTCGGTTATGGCGTGCTGGCCCAGCAGGGGGGAAGGCTGACTCGGGGAGTGTTGCGAGTCTATCTGGAGCTGTTTCGGGTGGTACCCGTGCTGGTCTGGCTCTACCTCTTCTTCTTCGGGCTGCCGATCTTCTTTGGCCTGGACATCCCGGCCTTCTGGTGCGCCGTGCTGGTGCTGGCCCTCTGGGGCGCCAGCGAGGTGGGCGAAGTGGTGCGCGGCGGCCTCAAATCCCTCGCCCGCGGCCAGCAGGAGGCCGGCCTGGCGCTCGGGCTCTCCCGCTGGCAGCTCTATCGCCACGTGCTGCTGCCCCAGGCGCTGCAACGGCTGACGCCGCCGACCATCAACATCTACACCCGCATCATCAAGACCAGCTCCCTGGCGGTGCTGATCGGGGTGGTGGAGGTGATCAAGGTGGGCCAGCAGATCATCGAGCGCACCTATGGCTCGCTGCTCATCTACGGTCTGCTGTTCCTGTTTTTCTTTCTGGTCTGCTATCCGCTCTCGCTCGCCTCGCGCCGGCTGGAGCAACAATGGGGTAATGCGGTATGACACCTCTGCTTGAGCTCAATGCTGTCAGCAAACAATTCGGCCAACACCGGGTACTGGACGAGGTCAGCCTCACGGTGAACGCCGGGGAAGTGATCGTCATCCTGGGGCCGAGCGGCTGCGGCAAAAGCACCTTGCTGCGCACCCTCAACGGGCTCGAACCCATTCAGGGGGGCGATATTCGCTTCGACGGAGAGTTGCTGGATGCCAGCACCGACTGGCAGCGGCTTCGCCAGCGCATCGGCATGGTGTTCCAGAGCTATCACCTCTTCCCCAACCTGACGGTGCTGGAGAACGTGCTGCTCGGCCCTGTGCAGGTGCAGAAGCGGGAGCGAGCCGAGGCCCTGCTGCAGGCGGAACAGCTGCTGACCCGCATCGGCCTGTGGGAGCGGCGCCATGACTATCCGCGCCAGCTCTCCGGCGGCCAGCAGCAGCGCATCGCCATCGTGCGGGCCCTGTGCATGAACCCCCAGGTGATGCTGTTTGACGAGGTGACCGCAGCGCTGGATCCCGAGATGGTGCAGGAGGTGCTGGAGGTGATCCGGGATCTCGCCGGCAGCGGCATGACCCTGCTCATCGTCACCCACGAGCTGGCCTTCGCCCAGGCGGTGGCGGATCGCATCGTCTTCATGGACGGCGGCCACATCCTGGAGCAGGCCGCCCCCCATCAATTTTTCGACAATCCCAGGAGCCAGCGTGCCCGCCAGTTCCTCGCCAAGTTTTCTTATACAACTGTCAGCAAACGAAAGGAGTCAGCATGAAGATAATTACCTCGGTCCTGTTTAGCGCCCTCATCGGCCTGGGCCTCGCCAGCGGCGCCGCCCAGGCAGAAGACGGTTCCCTCGCCAAGATCAAGGCGCGGGACAAGCTCATCGTCGGCGTCTTCACCGACAAGCCGCCGTTTGGCTATGTGGACGAGAAGGGCAACTACGTCGGCTTTGACACCGATCTCGGCCGCCGCTTCGCCAAGGATCTGCTGGGGGACGAAAACAAGATCGAGTTCGTGGCGGTGGAGCCCGCCAGCCGCATCCCCTTCCTGCAGAGCGACAAGGTGGATCTCATCCTCGCCAACATGACGGTGACCCCGGAGCGGCGGCAGGTGGTGGACTTCACCAACCCGAACCTCAAGGTCGCGGTGCAGGTGCTGGTGCCGGAAGGCAGCGACGCCAAGAAGCTCGACGATCTGGCCGGCAAGCGGCTTATCGTCACTACCGGCACCACGGCCGACATCTGGCTGACCCGCAACCACCCGGACTGGAAGGTGCTCAAGTTCGAGAAGAACACCGAATCCCTGCAGGCCCTGGCCCAGGGCCGTGGCGACGCCTACGCCCAGGACAACCTGGTGCTGTTCAGCTGGGCCAAGGAGAACCCGGGCTATCGGGTGCTGCCAGAGAAGCTGGGCTCGGAAGACCCCATCGCGCCGGCGGTGAAGAAGGGCAATATCGAGCTGCGTGACTGGGTCAACGACCGTCTCGCCAAGCTGGGGGAAGAGAAGTACCTGCTCAAACTCTACGACCAGTATGTGCGCGACAAGCTTAGCGCCGATACCGATCCCAACGACGTGATAGTGGAAGGAGGCAAGTGGCAGGGTTGAGCCCTGCCCCCACAGCAGTGCTGAGTGTGAAGTGTGTGATCTTTGGTTCCGTTGGTCTGCAAACCGCAAGGTTTGACCTTTCCAGGCGCCCCCTCCAGGTGGCGCCTTTTTTTTGTTTGCAAGACCCCGGCAGGCGGGACACCCGCTCTGTGAGCCAGCTCCCCCTGCCCCGGGATGTCCTGTGCCATCCTCACTGAAACGGCAGCGGGAGGAGAAACCCATGTGGATAGAGGCCGAGCCCGTCTACGGCGCCCTGGTGTCCCTGGCCATCGGGCTCATCATCGGGCTGGAGCGGGGCTGGCAGGTGCGCCAGCTCGGAGACAACCAGCGCATCGCCGGGATGCGCACCTATGGCCTCATCGGTCTGCTCGGCGGGGTCTGCGCCCTGCTGCTGCCCACCCTGGGGCCCTGGCTGGCCCTGCTCGGTCTGCTGACCGTGGTGACGGGGTGCGGCCTCTCGGTCTGGCTGGCCCAGCGCTGGCAGGGGGAGTTCGGCCTCACCAGCTCGGTAGCCATGGTGCTCACCTACCTGCTGGGGCTGATGTCGGTGCTGCAGAGCCCGAGCGAGGCGGTGGCCTGCGCCGTGCTGGCGGCCCTCCTGATGGGGCTCAAGGGCAAGATCCAGCAGGGGATGCTGTTCTTGAGCGAACTGGAATTTCACGCCACCCTGCGCTTTCTGCTCATCTCCCTGGTGCTGCTGCCGGTGCTCCCCGATACCGAGATGGGTCCCCTCAATGCCTTCAATCCCTTCAAGATCTGGCTGATGGTGGTGGTGATCGCCGGCATCTCGTTCTGTGGTCACTTCGCGGTGCGCCTGCTCGGCACCCGCTCCGGGCTGGTGCTCACCAGCATGCTGGCGGGGCTCGCCTCCTCCACCGCCCTCACCCTGCAATTTGCCCGCCTCAACAAGGAGCAAGGAGGGCTGGAGCGGCTGCTGGCCACCGGCATCCTGCTGGCGGGGGCCACCATGTGGCTCAGGCTGCTGGCACTGGTGCTGATCATCCACGGGGAGCTGGCGCTGCGTCTGGCCGCCCCCCTGCTGCTGCTGGCGGCCATCGTCTACGGCTTTGCCTTCTGGTTCTGGCGCCAGCGGGAAGAGATGCCGGACGGCCCGGTACAGCCCGAAACCCGCAACCCGCTGGATCTCGCCACCGCCATCAAGTTCGGTCTGCTGCTCGCCCTCATCGGCTTCATGGCCACCCTGCTGCAAAGCAAGGTGGGCAACTCCGGGGTCTATCTGCTGTCGCTGGTCTCCGGCATCACGGACGTGGACGCCATCACCCTCTCCCTCTCCCAGCTCGCCCAGAAGGAGCTGGCCCTGGAGGTAGCCGCCAGGGGCATACTGCTCGCCGGGCTGGTCAACTCCCTGGTGAAAGGGGTGCTGGCACTGGTGATTGGCGGACGCAGCCTGGGGCGGCGGGTCTTGCTCCCCTACCTCGTCTCCATCCTGCTCATCCTGCCCCTTGTCCTGATGACATGATGACGGGGATCACCTGACGGGCCCGGCACTCTGACACCCCCTCCCCTTGTCGCGTATACTGCCCCCTCTTGCAGCAGGAGGAGATGACCATGGCAAGCGACTGGGACAAGGTACTGGCGGGGGGCGCCCTGGACAGCCAGAGCGAGGAGATAGCGAACGACCGCATTCGCGGCCAGGCGCTGCTGAGCCGACTCAACGCCTCACCGGCGGGGGATCACGTCCTGCGCCAGCAGATCTGCCGCGACCTCTTCGCCCACTGTCCCGACTCCTGCTGGATCAGCACCCCCTTCACCTGCGAATTCGGCCGCAACATCCACATCGGCGAGAAGACCTTCTTCAACTTCAACGTCACCATACTCGACGTGGGCGAGGTGCACATCGGCAACCATGTGCTGCTGGCCCCCAACGTGCAGATCTACACCGCCACCCACACCATGGACTATCTGGAGCGACGCAACTGGACCGCCTACAACAAGCCGGTGCGGATCGGCGATGACTGCTGGATTGGCGGCGGGGCCATCATCTGCCCAGGCGTCACCATAGGGCCCCGCTCCATCATAGGGGCTGGCGCCGTGGTCACCCGGGACATCCCGGCGGACTCCCTGGCGGTGGGCAATCCGGCCCGGGTGATCCGCACGTTACAACCGGGCGAGACTCGGGATCAGGCGTGCCTGTCATGATGGCCCTTGCCCTGCTGCCTTTGGGTTGGGCAGGCTGGCTCGGCGCGCACGATGCCAACTGGTGGCCGCTGTCCCTGATCCTGCTGATGAGCCTGCTGACCCTGGTCGTCTACGCCTGGGACAAACGCCAGGCCATTCGTGGCGGCTGGCGCGTGCCCGAGGCCCGCCTGCATCTGCTTGAGCTGTGCGGCGGCTGGCCCGGCGCCCTGGTCGCCCGCCAGTGGCTGCGCCACAAGACCCAGAAGGGGAGCTACCGCCTGCGGTTCTGGGCCATCGTCTGGGGGCAGTTGCTGCTGCTCGGGATCTGGCTCGGCTGGCCGCTCTGGCAGGGGATCTGAGCAAGCAGAGAGCAGGAGAGTCACAGGTTAAGGTTCTAAACCATCCTTTGGTATAGCGGCAGATCGGGCGCCGGCTAAGCCGCTCGCTCTGGTTGCAGACATCTCGCAGAGCGGGCTGCACTGCACGCCGCGTGGATGTCAGTGCAAACCGGTGACCCGTAAAGGGCCTTGGCCATCAATAACGTAGGCTCCCCGTTGATCGCCTGCATGACATTGTTCTTGCCGTTTTGCTTGACCTGATAAAGCAACTTGTCCGCAGCATTGACCGTGTTGGAAATATCGTCGCCCATTCTGACCAAACCACCGGAAAAGGTGACATTCAACTCAACACTCGGGATAGTAACGGGGGAAGACCATAATCGTCTGACAATATCCAGCATGTCATTTTCTGCAACACCGGTCCGATACAGCAACACGAACTCCTCCCCTCCCCATCGACATATGATGTCATCCTTTCTACTGTGCTTTTTAAGATGAGTTACAAATGCCACCAATACTTGGTCACCCATATCATGGCCATGGTTATCATTGATTGACTTAAAATTGTCTATATCCATCATCAGCACATATGAATATTTCTGATGAACGTTTTTACTGTGAATGGCTTTTCTGCTATAGACCCCCGTCAATCCATCTCTGGACTCCCTATCACCCCAAAATATGATCAAAATGTAAATAACCAACATCAGAATGAATACAATTTGAAACGTAAAGATAAATCTATGGGTTGATACAATTGCCTGAATAAAATCAAAACCATCATATTCCCAAAACAGATTGAAACGTCTCGAGTCGAACAGCGACAGCTCTTTTCCGAAACAAAGCATGGTATTTTCACAGCTACCATTCGTATCGTTTATCCTGAATTTTGTTGGTTTTAGAACATCTTCGCTGTCATAGAAGCTTTCGAAAAGTATCTTTGTCCTCAGATCAAAACCAATTATCCCAAAACTCTCTTTACTTAATTGATAGGGAAACAGCAATGTGATGACATCATCGTTTGAAAACGTATCTGTATACTGGTTAGTCACATAAGGATTGATATCACAGACGGAGCCTGGATCTGAATCAAAGCATGAACTAAAATGCCTCCAATATTCAGATTCCTTGAAGTCTTTATCCAGTTGATGCAGCTGGGCTGGAATGAATAATTGTTGCTCTGTCATTCCAATCAGCTTGTAGTCATTCGTAATCAAGTAAATACTGCTGACATGTTTGCTATTCAATAATATAGCGTATGGCGCAATCCATTTCGCCTCATTTATATGCAAACTCTGCTTCGACTTTAGCACTCCAGTATAATTATCATAGACAAAATACTGATAGTTCCCTTTGATTTTCGCCAATTCTTTATACAAGGAGTTTTGGCTTTTATATGCATCAACATCATTAGCTTTACCGTCATATAAGATAGCATTGATATCAAGTGACGAAATATCAAAGTAAAGCTCATCGAGCACATCAATATTGAACTTGGCATGAGAGGTGAAAATTGTCTTTATATATAAAAAGGATAACCAGGTAGATATCACTGTCGCGATAATAAAACTGACAAAAACATAGCTCACTTTGAAATTTAAATTCATGAACGCTGCCTCGACAAAGATATTATGTCAGATATTGGCATGGCCTTGCTCCACAGCCAGCCTTGCTGAAAGTGCACGCCATGAAAAGCAAGAAAGCTAGCTTGCTCGGCGGTCTCAACACCCTCTGCAATTGTCCTTGCATTGATACTTTCCGCCAAAGAGATTATATTCCTCAATATATTAAAGCTCCTCTTTTCGGTGACAACGAGATCAATGAATTTCTTATCTATCTTTATGTAATCAAAAGGGATATTTAGAATGCTTAGCAACGTTGAATTGCCAGTGCCATAATCATCTATCGCCAGTTTGATACCAGCCTGACGCAACGCGAGAATATTTTCATATAGCCTATCACTATAGACGAGCGCCTCTCGCTCTGTTATTTCCAGTACCATGACTATGCTCCCCGGCTTGAACGAGCCAATGAACTCGACACAGTCCTGAACTAGACGCGGATCTCCCAGATGGCCGGGACTAATATTAAAACCAATCTTGAAGCCTGCTGGTAAATGGGAGGCGATTTCAAGCAGTTCCTCTTTCACTCGTACAAACAATTGCCGGGTAATCGTGACGATGAGGTCTGATCGCTCTGCAATGCCTATAAAATCAACAGGATAAACAATACCTTTCTTGGGATGAAGCCAGCGCAGCAGAATCTCCCCACCGATAACTCGACCATCTATTGATGAAACGACCGGCTGCATATACGGCTTCAATTCATGATTAACAATAGCTTTCTTCAACAAATGTTTCTTGAAGAGATCAGTAATATGATGCTGACCATCACGCATGAAAAAGCATATGCTGACCATCATTGCAAAAATTAAAAACCCTATTCTTGAACCTACAGATAAGGTCTTATGGGAGGAGTCCTCGCCGAGCTGAATGGAAATATATGGACTAACTAAATCTGTGTGGCCATTGTGCTGATTGACATTGATATGATGATGGAGGTTTTCATTTCCATCATGCTGCATGACCATGAATGCCAACAAATATTGATGCATCAAAGCCTGGTGAGCGAGGGACTTCATCTCAACTTGAATTGTGAATTCTTCATCAATATTGATATAGTTCCGCACCATGTCAACATTATTATCAGACATACGGACGGAGGAGTTCAAAGAATGTGAGTCATCATGATGATATGATGAACAATACGGTTGATTGAGCTTGAGAAATGTCAAGCTATACAACAGAGGATGATCCATCACTGTAGATAACAGTTCTGACTTCACCAATGGATCACAGTTACCATTCACTTTACTACTAAACGTATTAAATATCTCTGTCATCAACAGCATCTGTTCACTCAACATAGCCTTGTCATAACTTTCCGTAAGAACTGTTGTTGAGTGAGGATTATCCGAGGGATAAACATACATGATCAACATCAGCAACAATGTTATAAGCAGTATAATTTTTCTATTTTCAATAGAGAGTGTCATAGCTTATGCTCTTTTGTTTGCTGTATGTTGCTTGGCGACCATCAGCATGTTTTGATAGTTCTTATGTTGTTGCTGTGAGAATGGCATTATGGACGAGATGGTGTTGTCACAGGATTCTATGAGACTTAATACCTCCATCTTGTTCAGCATTCTTGGCCATATCATCCCAAGCAGCTCAATAATTCTGAGCGAAACCTGATGCAAATATGGATTTATCTGATGAAGCTGAATCAATATCATTAGCTCTTTTTGGGGGTGATTCATGCGATATAATAGAGAGGCATCGTATTTCCTCTGATAAAGCTGTTTCTCGCTGGCATGCCTTGCATCCAGTGAGTGCAGCATTATCATGCAACTTTTAGATACCAACAGATCATCTTTATTTAAAGATATCTCGCAAGCAATCTGAAAACTTTCCTTGTAAAGAGAGTCAAACATCAACAAACTACATATTCTGCATAAGTGATAGCGAGTATAAAAATCGATGTTCACATCGGCTTTCATCACTTTAGAGAATAGCAACATAGCTTTTCCCAACTCACCACGCAGGATGCAAGAGTGAACATATAATAGTTCTACACTTATCTTTTCATCTGGTTCGGAAACAGAGCCATATAGTGTAGAAATGAAAGATTCTATTTTTCTTAAACTGTCTAGCCGAGCAGAGTCATAGCCTTCTTTCTCTAGTGAGAAAAGCATGACTCTGACAATATTTAAAGAGGGTGTCAGATTGTCTCTGAAAGTACCTTTGCAGCATGCTTGATAGAGCGAATATCTCCGCTCAGCATTGGGGTAGTCATATTCGGAAAGACAGAGATTTGCTATTACCAGCTCTCGATCAGGATTTCCAGGGGCAAGACTGGAGGCCAGCGAGAGATGAGAAATAGCCTCTGGAATATTATTTTTATATATTTCAAGCTTACTCATCACACTCAGCTCAGGGAGTGCCGACATGGTATTTTCATTACTTATGTGCGCCATGATGGATTCAACTTCATCATAATCACCCAACTCGACAAGCACATTGCAAAGCTCAATTTTGATCCAAGCGTCAGTGTGCTTATTATAGAGGTCCAGATATAGACTTTTCGCCTCATTATATTGCTGTAATGATTGTAAAAACTGGCCTTTGAATTGACTCATCAGCAGTTGATCAACATTGTCATTACCGAGCAGATCATCACATAGTGCAATACCAGCCGCGGCATCATTATGATGGTCCAGCTCATAAAGGGCGCGATACTGACGCCTTTTAAGCAACGCATACTTCAATCTGCTTTGTAATTGCTGCTGACTGAATGGCTTCAGAATATAATCGTCCGGCCTCAACTCTATTATTGAGCGGACAATAGTCTTGGATGATTCCCCGGTTATCATGATGAAGACATTATCAGGCCCCAATAATCTACCATGCCTCATCTCTTCCAGAAGTTGTCTACCATTGAGACCATCACCCAGATTATAATCACATATGATGACATCATACTTTTTCGTTTTTATACAATTGAGAGCAGACTTCCCCTCTTTTACATAATCAATACAGTTATCAGAGAAACCCATGGACCTCAGCATAGTTCTCACTACAGAGATAACAGCTTGTGCATCATCAATAATAAGCACATTATGCTGAGATAGTGTGTATGCGCCCATGTCATCACTCCGAGTATTAAATCATGTTTATTTCATTTATATGAAATGGTTATATAAAGTCTTTTTAAATATAAAATATGCATGATGGATAAATTTTTCTCGCACCATGGATTGTCATCAGAGGCGATGCTAACATCAGGCCTCACCTGTTCTGTAGGCAAATAGGAATAAATAGGAATTACTAGCAACTTGGTATTTCCCTGTAACTATTTGTTACTAATTATCACTCCTACCTCCTGCAGGTAAGGTGGAATCTATATATACTTAACCATACATATTGATGATTGTTCGACTGACGATAGTTAATTGTCGGTAATCATGATGTTAAATATGAGCGTCTATAGATAACGCAATGTATCTATATTTGGTGTAATGACATGAATTCATCCACTGAACTTGAATTGAGAGCCAACGGCAACAGCGTCATGGTTGTCGACCACGCTGGAGACTTGCTTTTTGATGTAACGCTATCTATTGCAGAAGTAAGAATCGTTTCTGCACTCTTCGCCCAAAATGGCAACGTTATAGAGAAAGAACAACTCATATCAATAGGCTGGTCTGGCAAACCAGTCAGCTCAAGTGCACTGACTGTTGCAATCAGCAATATAAGGAGTGCATTGAAAAAAGCCGGTATTGAAATAAAAAATATCCCGAGACTAGGCTATGTAATGAATCTTGCTTCTGCTCATCCTGCACAAGTAGACACAACTCAGGTTATAAATGATGAAGACAATAATGAAGTAAGTATCATGCTGGTACATGATGACGAGCGCCATGATGAACGTCAGGTAACTACTGTAGACATAAAAACTGGTGCTCTATCTTATTTTATGAGATGGCAAGTCAAGCCATCAATCAGAAGCATCATGCGTGTTTTTCTGTTATCGACGGCAGTCGCATTCATCATATCGATGCTGGCGGCTTATTTGTATGAGGCGTCACCCACCGTCTGTGTGCCCGAGCAAGACAGAATAGTTTGTACAAGCGACGATCCCGACTTCCACTTTTCCAACATGTCTATAGAGTTCGACATCGAATCATTCATACATCATGCATTTGAGGAGTCCTAAATTGAGAATCAAGCTAACTAAAGTCTTTTCCGCTATGGCTATGATTTCCATTTCATTACTTCTGCTCGGCATTGCAAATGGATGTGGCTGTAATTATAAGGTGGAAGGTGTAGATGAACAAAATGGGCGGGCATACAAAGGGACATGCCAGCATGGCATATTGACTTATTATGCGTTGGATAAACATGAACGCCGTCTGACGAAAGGACTTCAGATCAGTTTCCTCAACAACATCGTCATATTTAAATTCTATCAGGATACAACACCTCTGATAGACAAGCATCGTTACCTGTCAATGCCGAGCACCAGTATATTGCAAAAATTTCACGTATCTGATCTGCAAGTGATGCTTAATGGGAAGCGGATTATGGTATTTACCTCATCCTTCCCTGAAAGAAAACTTCTTAAGGTCAAAATCAATGGCTACCTCAGCTTCTCAGACCGGCTCCATATAGCCTGACCAGGCTGTGAACAGGATCACTGATCTACCGTTGGCAACTGCCTCTCTCTTTGGTGCATATTCGCCATCTTGATGACTCTCAAATACTGCTCTCGGTGGGCGGTATTTTCATATCCCGGGTATTTCATTGATAAGGCAGCTTAGGGTGTCGATAATGACCATGGAACATAGGAGTTGGGACAAAAAGGAGTCTTTCATGACCATGTGGACAGGTATCGTCCTGATCGTCTTTATCAGCGTGTCGTTCAGCTATCTCACCAAGCGCGCCCGCTACCAGATGGGGGATGCCCGCATTACCGACCGTCTTGGCAAGCAGGACATGATCATCAAGGAGTTGCAGGAGCGCATCGCCAATCTGGAGGCCATCGTCATCGAGGAGGAGAAACGCCGCCCGTTCAAGGATCTCTGATCCGGCAAGCCGGGGGCAAACCAACCAGCCCCCGGGCTGCAAGGGTTTGCCGCCGCCCCCGTTCGCACCCGCTCGCCCTCTGCCTGGCAAAAACGAAATTCACAGCAGGATCAATCCCCTGCCATTTTTCGGCTGAATGCTCGCCAAGCTGGCCCGTTCCCTGCTCCGTCATGACATCAGTCGTACGGAGAGTGACATCATGATCGCCATCGGCACCCTGCTTCCCCTCGCCTCCCTTGCCATCAAGCTCGGCAGCAAGCTGCTGGGCGACGGCACGCCGCCCGCCCAGACCGAGCCTGCCGTGCAGGAAGAGCACCTTTCCCCCACGGTGCAGAGCCTGTTCCAGCGCCTTGGCATCCAGGAGGCTGACAGCGAGCAGAACCGCCCTGCCATCAACCACTTCATGGGGGCGCTGATGCAGACCCTGGGCCAGGAATCCTCGGGCCAGTCGCTGCCCCAGGCCATCGATGCCGCCCGCACCCAGTTGGCAGACGGCACCCAGAGCACCCGCCTCGACGCGCTGCAGAGCGAGCTCGACACCCTCAAGGGCTCCCTCGGCAACAGCGGCCTCAACCTCGATCAGCTGCTTTATGCCTTCAAACAGACACTGCCCCAGGGCCCGGGGGAAGGCGTCGGCAAGCTGCTCAATGCCAGCGCGTGAACGGGAGTGGAACCATGAAAAACGGCAACCTGGAGGTTGCCGTTTTTGTCGGGCCGGATCCCATGATGCCACGCTAGGGTAGTGAGGAAGGTGGACTCAGCATCGCCTCTGCCAGCGTGCTCTGCCCGCGATCCTGCAAGGTATTGGCCGCACCCAGGCGATCCGCTGTCTCCTTGTTCTGACCCAGCTTGAACTTGCCGACCAGCCGCTCAACCTCGATCTCTATGCCCACCACAGCCTGCACCATGGTCTCGAGATAGTCTCTCGGTGCATCCGCCATCTTCCAGGGAATGGACTCTCCCGCCTCGTGGGTACGGGTCAGGGTCGCGAGCAAGCGACGCACGAAGCGGGCATCGTCCCTCACCCGGATACGGCCATGGGCGTGCACCACGGCATAGTTCCAGGTGGGCACCTGCTGGTGATGCACCTGCTTGCCCGGATACCAGCTGGGGGAGATATAACCCTCGGCGGCGCGGAAGATCACCAGCACTTCATCGCCGTCTTTCACCTCCTGCCAGAGCGGGTTGTTGCGGGCCACATGGGCCCGCAGCACACCGTGGGCCCCCTGCTCCCCATCGAACTCGAACGGCAGATGGTTGGCATCCAGCCCCCCTTCACCACAGGTGATCAGGGCCCCCAGAGGGTGCGCCTGCATCAGCTGGTGCAGCGCCTCGGGGTCGGTAACGGCGAAATGGGGTGGCAGGTACATGGGAACTCCTTGATCCGGTTGACGCGTCCATACGCATTGCAGCGGGATCATGCCCTGCCCGGCGCGGGCCGTCACCCCGAATGTGCCCACTGAGCCAGTTCATTGCAGCAGATGACCGCAATTCCACATCATCATCCACAAGCGAGATATAACACCCTATGTTCACGATGTGAATATCACTTTCACAGCCAAAGTGAATGGAAAAATAACATCAATGACAAAGATAATTCCGCTTTACACCCCGCCCCCCTTCGCCAGATAGCCGATACGGTAGATCTCGCCCCCGGCAGGCAAGGGCGATGAGAGGGACGGGAGAAAATCCGCCTCCAGCCATTCCCATCGGGTGAGATCCCAGCCGCTCACCATGGCCTCGCCGTGCAGGTCGGCCAGCTGGTCGTGGGAAGCGACCTTGGTGCGCCGCAGCCTGGCCATGCAAGCCCCGTCGAGGGAGGCCGGATCCGGCGCCCGCAGCAGATGCCAGGTCTCGATGCGGGGCCAGCCGAAATGCCGGGTGAGCGCCGCGAATCCCTCGCTTGCCAGGAATCGGTGCATCGCCTCGGCGCTGTGCCACACATAGAAGGGGGCATAGCGGTTCTCCTGCCCCGGCAGGGCCCCATCGTCCTGACGGCTGTAGAGATAGGCCTTGAACAACAGACCGGGAAAGCCGTCCAGTCTGGCGCCATTGCTGGCGATCCGCTGCTCGATCAGCGCCATGTCGTAGTCTGCGGGCAGGGTGAATCGGTAGTGCATGGCGATCATGAGGCCACCTCCTGTCTGAACATCCGGCCCTGGCCGAAACTCCACGCCTCGGCATCGTTCTGCTGGATCACCACCATGAGGTTGTCGGGGTGGATCCCAAGCTCGGCCTCAAGGCGCTCGGCGAGACGTGCATAAAGCCGCTCCCTGGTCGCGGTGCTGCGCACCTTGCCCGCCAGGATCTGGAAGAGGATGAAACCCTGGTCCCGGCGGCCGGTCTGGTAGTGGGGGTCATAGATGAGCGCACTGGCAGGCAAGATCTCGAGGATCTGGAATTTATCCTCCGGCGGCACCTCGAACACCTCCACCAGGGTCTGGTGGTAGAGGGCGCTGAGTTGCTGCAGGTGTGCGTCGCTCATCCCCTCGCACAAGGTGATACGGGTCAGCGGCATGGGGTCACCTCCTCGCGGGGGGGCAGATAGCCCACGGCCGTCACTGCGGCGGGCAAACCGGCGTAGAAGGCAAGATGGGTGAACAGCTCTTCCAGCTCATCCCGGGACAGGCCGTTTTGCCGGGCGAATACAATATGCCAAGGCAGTTGTTGCACCCGGCCCAGGGACGCCAGGATGGCCAGGGTGATCAGGCTGCGCTCGCGGGCCGAGAGGGTGGGGCGCTGCCAGATATCGCCAAACAGCGTCTCTTCCGCCAGTCGGGCGAGTCGGGGGGCAAGCTGCGCCAGGGCGGCGCGATCGGGAACATCGGGTGTCATGGCAATCTCCTTGGTGGATGAAGCCACTCTCCCTCACTGCTACAATTTAAAAAATCGAAATATTCAAGACCAATCATCCCGATTATAAGGATAGTTATGTCACCCCTTCCCCCCAGCCTGGATCTCGATGCCCTGCGCAGCTACGTGCTGGGGCTGGAGTGCGGCAGCTTTGCGCTGGCGGCGCAGCGGCTGTGCCGCTCCACCTCGGCGGTCAGCGCCCAGTTGAAAAAACTCGAACAGCAGTGCGGCACCGATCTGGTCATGAAGCAGGGACGTCACCTGGTGCCGACAGCCAGCGGTGAGCGCCTGCTGGGCTACGCCAAGCGGCTGCTGGCGCTCAATGACGAAGCCGTGCTCGCCCTCAAAGGGGAACTGCTGCAAGGGGAGATCCGGCTCGGGGTGCAGGAGGACTTCGGTGAATCTTTGCTCCCCGCCGTGCTGGGGCCCCTCTGTCGCCAGCACCCGGCCCTGCGCATGACGACCCGCATCGATCGCAACGGGGCTCTGGTGCAGGGGATCAGGGAGGACACCCTCGACATGGCTCTCGCCTGGCAGCCACAGGGAGAGCGGGAGGATCTTCCCCTCATCAAGGTGGTGCAACTGGCCTGGATTGCCCACCCCGAGTGGGACCCCGTCCCTTTGCTCGCGCGCGGGGAGCCCCTGCCCCTGGTGCTCTTCGATGCCCCCTGCCTGATGCGGGCACGGGCCATCCGCGCCCTCGACGATACCGGGATCCCCTGGCGGATCGCCTTCACCAGCCAGAGCCTGGGCGGGATCTGGGCCGCCGTGCAGGCAGGGCTAGGGATCACGGTGCGTTCCCCCATCGGCATGCCGGCCAGTCTCGCCACCCTCGGCGGCGTGCTGCCCTCACCGGGCACCCTGGGGGTGGTGCTGCTCGCCGCCAGCCATGAAACCGACGAGGCCAGGAGCCAGTTGCAACGACTGCTCACGGACGCCGTACATCAGGCCAGCGCCGGACACAGGGGCTGAACAGCGCCTGGTCAACGCGCCCCACGGCGCCTAGGCGTACCCATAAAAAAAACGGCAACCCTGGGGTTGCCGTTCTGCCTTCTAATTCCCATGGCAAGCCGGTTGGCTTAACCCGCCCGCTTGCTCAGCCAGGCTTCGACTGCGGTGAGGGCCGATTCGATCTGCTCGCGAGCGACGCCTCCCTTGGCAACCCGCTTGGCCAGAGTCGCTTCCAGCTCCAGGTTCGGGTAAACATCCTCCCCCACCACGGGGCTGAAGCGCTGGAACTCGGGGAGGGAGAGTTCTTCCAGGGGCTTTTTCACCTGGATCGCATAAACCACGGTCTCGCCGACGATATGGTGAGCCTCGCGGAACGGAATGCCCTTGGCCACCAGATAGTCCGCAAGCTCGGTGGCGTTGGCGTAACCGCCCTGGGCCGCCGCCTTGGTGCGCTCGCCATTGACCTTCAGATCGATCAGCACCAGCGCCGCCATATCGAGGCAGTCGTGCCAGGTGTCGAGGGCATCGAACAGCCCCTCTTTGTCTTCCTGCATGTCCTTGTTGTAGGCCAGCGGCAACGCCTTGAGGCTCATCAACATACCCATCTGGGCGCCGACCACCCGGCCGGTCTTGCCACGAATGAGCTCCAGCGCGTCCGGGTTCTTCTTCTGGGGCATCAGGGACGAGCCGGAGGTGACGGCGTCAGACAGCTCGACAAAGCCCGCCTCGCCGGTGTTGTAGAAGATGAGGTCTTCGGCAAAGCGCGACAGGTGGGTCATGGACAGCGACGCCACGTGCATCAGCTCCACCACGTGATCCCGGTCGGAGACCGAATCCAGGCTGTTGCGGGTGGCGCCGCTAAAGCCCATGTCGAGCGCCAAGGCTTCGCGGTCGATGGCATAGGCGGTGCCCGCCAGGGCGCCGCAGCCGAGGGGGCTGGTATCGAGGCGCTTGAGGGCATCCTGCAGACGGGAATGGTCCCGCTCCAGCATCTCCACATAGGCCAGGGCCCAGTGGGCGTAAGTGACCGGCTGGGCACGCTGCAGGTGGGTGTAACCCGGCAGTACCGCGGCCTGGTTGGCACGGGCGGAGGCCACCAGCCCCTGTTGCAGGGCAGTGATGGAGCCGAGCAGCAGCTCGCCCTGTGCCTTGCACCAGAGTTTGAGGTCAGTGGCGACCTGATCGTTGCGCGAGCGACCGGTGTGCAGCTTCTTGCCAAGGGCGCCGACGGCGTCGATGAGCTGGCTCTCGACCCAGGAGTGGATGTCTTCGGCGTCCGAGTTCAGGATCTGCTGGGGATCCTGCTGCACGGAGGCGAGCAGTACCTCCATCGCCTGCTGCAACTTGGCCTGCTCACCCTCGGTCAACACCCCCACCTTGACCAGCGCTTTGGCCCAGGCCATGGAGCCTTGAATATCCTGCTCCGCCAGACGGTAGTCGAACCGCAGCGAATCGTTGAACTGCTTGAACCGGCTATCGGCTCCCTGACTGAAGCGTCCACCCCAAAGTGCCATACTGCTCTCCTTGAATGCGTTGTCGACGGCGCCTTGCGCCGTCGAACTTGAAATCTTGCCCTGTTTTTCTGCGAGCCTGTTATCTCACAGAAGCGACCAGGGCGCAGCCGCTCTTGTCACACCCGATGAGGATGGCAAAGGGCCTCTCTGCCTGTAAAAGAGGGGGCCATGCCCCCTCGTATCAACGGGTGATAGCGCTTGCTTAGCCGTGGGTATGGTCGCCACCGATGGCTTGATGCTGCTCTTTCATGGCGCGGATCCGGCTCGCCAGGGTGTAGAGACGGATGAAGCCTTCGGCATGGCTCTGGTCGTACACTTCGTCGGCACCGAAGGTGGCGAAGTCTTCGGAGTAGAGGCTGTTCGGCGACTTCTTCTGCACCGCGGTGACCTGACCCTTGTACATCTTCAGCACCACTTCACCGTCGAGCTCCTCGGCGATGGCGTTGGCGGAGGCGACAATGGCCTTGCACAGTGGGGTGAACCAGCGACCGTCATACACCAGGTGGGAGAACTCGGCACCCAGCTTTTCCCGCCAGGCGCGGGTCGGTCTGTCCAGTACCAGCTCTTCCACGGCGCGCAGTGCGGCAACCATCACGGTACCACCCGGGGTCTCGTAGCAGCCACGGGACTTCATGCCCACCATCCGGTTCTCGGTGATGTCGATCCGGCCCACGCCGTGCTTGCCGGCACGCTCGTTCAGGGTGGTCAGGATCTGGTGCGGGCTGAGCGGCTGATCGTCAACGGCGACCACTTCGCCCTTGGCCACGGTCAGCTTGACGTATTCCGGCTCGTTCGGGGCATCCTCTGCAGAGACGGTCCACTGCCAGACGGCTTCGGACGGCTCGTTCCAGGTGCTCTCCAGCTCGCCACCCTCGGTGGAGATGTGCCAGGCGTTGGCGTCGCGGCTGTAGATCTTCTTCAGGGTCGCCTTGCAGGGGATGTTGCGGGCTTCCAGATAGGCCAGCAGATCTTCCCGGGAACGCATGTCCCACAACCGCCAGGGGGCGATCACTTTCAGTTGGGGAGCCAGGGCTGCTACCGCCCCTTCGAACCGCACCTGGTCGTTGCCCTTGCCGGTGCAACCGTGGGAGATGGCATCAGCCCCTTCCGCCAGGGCAGCCTCGACCATCGCCTTGGCGATCACCGGACGGGCCATGGAGGTACCCAGCAGGTAGGTGCCTTCATAGACGGCGCCGGTCTTCAGGGTCGGGTAGACGTACTCTTTGACAAACTCTTCCCGCAGATCCTTGACGATGCACTTGACCGCGCCGGAGGCGATGGCCTTCTGCTCGATCCCTTCCAGATCGTCACGCTCCTGGCCCACGTCGGCGACGAAGGCGATGATTTCAGCGTCATAGTGCTCCTTCAGCCAGGGAATGATGGCCGAGGTATCCAGTCCGCCCGAGTAAGCCAGTACGATCTTGTTGATTCCGCTCATTTACTTCTCTCCGTGATGATTCGATAAAAAGGGGTGATTCCGGGTCGGTTGCCGGATTACTTCTGGCCCTGTCCGAACAGGGTCAGCAGCACGGCGTTCTGGATATGCATCCGGTTTTCTGCCTCATCCATGATGAGGGAGGCTGGGCCGTCCATGACCTCCGAGGTGATCTCCAGCTCCCGGTGGGCCGGCTGGCAGTGCAGCACGTGCTGGATGCCGGTCCGATCGAGCAGGGCCTGGTTGATCTGATAAGGCATGAAGATATCTTTTACCTGCTCCATTGGTGTGTTGTCACCCATGGAAACCCAGGTATCGGTATAAACCACGTCAAAGCCTTCGATATCCGCGACATCATCGCTGATATGTATGGTCGCGCCAGATTGAGCTGCCAGCGCCTGGGCCTGCAGGAAGATCTGGGTATCCGGGCCATGGCCTTTCGGGCAGACCAGGGTCACGTCGGTACCGAGGGTAGCCCCCAGCAGCAGCAGGGAGTGGCTCACGTTGTTGCCATCGCCGAGATAGGCCAGCTTCACCTTGGACAGGTCGCTGTAGTGCTCGCTGATGGTCATGAAATCCGCCAGCCCCTGGCAGGGGTGGTAGAGGTTGCACAGGCTGTTGACCACAGGCACCGAGCCGAACTCGGCCAGCTCGACCAGGGTCTGGTGATCGAACACCCGGGCGACGATGGCGTCACACCAGCGGGACAGGTTGCTGGCGAAATCCTTCACCGACTCCCGCTTGCCGAGCGCGCCGTTCTGCTGATCCAGATAGACGCTGTGACCACCCAGTTTGGCGATGCCGATGTCGAAGGTGACCCGGGTACGCAGGGAGGGCTTCTCGAACAGGGTGACCACGCTCTTGCCCGCCAGGGCCTGGCTGTATTTCTTCGGATCGGCCTTGATCGCCTTGCCAAGCGCCAGCAGTGCCTCGATCTGGGCCTTGCTTAAATCACTGTCTTTCAGAAGATGTTGCATCGGATTGTCCTTTTCCCGGTGGAGATCAGAGGGTGACCTGGGTGCCAACAGCGCCGCCAGCCAGCAGCTTGAGCAGCTGATCCGGGTAGCGCCAGCTGGCGACACAGACCGGCTTGCCCAGGGTTTCGGCGGCGTGCAGGGCGGCTTTCACCTTGACGGCCATGCCGTCCGTGATAACTCCCTTCTCCATCAGGTCCAGCGCGCTCTGCTTGTCCAGTTGCGGCACCAGCTTGCCCTTGCCATCCAGAATGCCGCTCACATCCGACAGCATCACCAGATCGGCGCCCAGCGCTTCGGCGATGGCGGTGGCCGCCTGATCCGCATTGACGTTCATCATCTGTCCGTCGGCGGTAATGCCGATGGAGCTCACCACCGGCAGGAAGCCCTGCCCCAGGATGCCGGCCACCAGCGCCGGGTTGCCCGGTTTGCAGTCACCGACCGCACCGAGATCCGGATCGAGCTGGGTCACCTGGCACAGACCGCCGTCGGCGAGGCACAGACCCACAGCAGGAATGCCGGTGGAGATGGCCTTGGCCATCATCATCTTGTTGGCGGTCCCGGCCAGCGCGCCAGCGATGAAGGGGATCTGCTCGAACGGGGTCACCCGCAGGCCGTTCTTCTTGGTGGAGGTCATGCCCAGCCCCTTGAGCAGGTCGTCCACCAGGCAGCCACCACCGTGCACCAGCACCAGAGGACGGTGCTGATCATCCAGGAAGGTCTTCAGGGTGGCGAACAGGGCGGTCAGGGCCTCGTCGTTCTCGATCAGGGCACCACCCAACTTGATTACCAGCGTCTGCTTGTCCATCTTCTCGATCCTTTCTTAAAGCGTTAAATCAGGCCGGTGGCCGGTTCAAAACCAAACTTGATATTTATGCACTGCATGGCTTGCGAGGCGGCCCCCTTGAGCAGGTTGTCGATGGCAGAAACCACCACCAGCATGTTGCCCTGCTGCTGCCAGGCGATGTCGCAGTAGGGCGTGCTCGCCACGCCGCGGATGGAGGGCATCTGGCCGGTGAGGCGTACCAGGGGCTTGCCTTCGTAGGCCTTGAGGTAGGCCTGATCCACCTGGGTCGGCGTCACCCCTTCTGCCAGTTGCACATAGATGGTGGCCAGGATGCCCCGCACATAATTGCCGAGGTGGGGCTGGAACAGCACCTCCTTGCCGAGGTGGTGGCTGATCTCCGGCTGGTGCCTGTGATTGAAGGTGCCGTAGGGATTGAGGCTCACTTCGCAGAAACTGGTGTTGATGGCGGCCTTGCGACCGGCCCCGGAGACGCCGGAAACCGCATTGATGATGGGCTGCCATCCCTGGGCAATCAGCCCGGCCTGTTGCAGCGGCTTGAGAGCGCACAGGGAGGCGGTCGGGTAGCATCCCGGCACGGCAATCAGCTGGGCGGCCTTGACGGCATCGGCATTCCACTCGGCCAGACCGTAGGCGGCCTGCTCCAGCCACTGCTCATTCTCGTGGGTGAAGCCGTAGAAGGAGGAGTAGAACTGCTGATCGTTGACCCGGAAGGCACCGGAGAGATCGAACACCGGCAACCCCTTGGCCAGGAACTTGGGCGCGAGTTCTGCACTCACCTCGTGAGCAGTGGCCAGCACCACCAGATCGGCCTGGGTCAGGATCCGGGTCATGCCGTCTTCGTCCAGGGGCAGCAGCGGCTGATCCAGCTTGCCCACCCACTGGGGATGCAGGGAAGAGAAGCGCTTGTGGGCGTCCTGGCTGCCGGCGGAAACATAGAGGCCGAACAGCTCGAGTTGTGGATGGTTCTGGACCAGAGCGGCCAGTTCGGCCCCCGCGTAGCCACTGGCACCGACGATAACGGTCTTAAGCATGTTTGAGTATTCCAAGTCTGGGTTCGAAATTCACAGCATGGTGCTGCGGTGCAAGGGGTCGGCTATCGCCCCTTTGATGCAACGAGTGCGGAGGGGCAATTCAGGCGGATATGCGTCGTCGGTTACAGATCAGGTGACAGAACATTAACTTTCCCTTACAACTAGAAGCCTTGTCGATGAGCACTCGAACAGAATATTCATGCACTCACTTTGCATTTGTATTTTCTAACAGAAACACTCCGGGGACGCAAGGAGGAGCTGATGGCCAAACTGGATTTTTTTTCACTTTATAAGAATATTATTGCGATTCCCTCTATCAGCAGCACGGATACTCGCTGGGATCAGAGCAACGAGGCGGTGATCCGGCTGCTGGCCGACTGGTTCGGCCAGCTTGGATTCCAGTGCGAGGTGACGGCCCTGCCGGATCTGCCGGGCAAGTTCAACCTGGTGGCGACCTATGGTCAGGGAGAAGGGGGGCTGCTGCTGGCGGGCCACACGGATACGGTTCCCTTCGATGAAGGAGCCTGGACCAAAGACCCCTTCAAGGTGACCGAAGAGGGCAACCGCCTGTACGGGCTCGGCACCATCGACATGAAGGGCTTCTTCGCCTTTATCGTGGAAGCGCTCAAGGAGGTCGACCTCAAGACCCTGAGCAAGCCGCTGCGCATCCTGGCCACCGCCGATGAAGAGACCACCATGGCCGGGGCCCGCGCCATCACCGCCGCAGCCGAACTCAAACCCGACTACGCGGTGATCGGCGAACCAACCGGGCTGGTGCCCGTGGTGGCCCACAAGGGCCACATGTCGGAAGCCATTCGCATCACAGGCCGAAGCGGCCACAGTTCGGATCCCGCCAACGGCGTCAACGCCATGGAGATCATGCACAAGGCCATGGGTCAGGTGCTCAGGCTCCAGCAGGATCTGAAGGAGAAGTACGCGGATCACCGTTTCGCCGTGCCCCAGCCCACCCTGAACCTCGGCTACATCCAGGGGGGCGACAGCCCGAACCGCATCTGCGGCTGCTGCGAGCTGCACATCGACATGCGCCCCACCCCGCAGGTGGGCCCCGACGAGCTGATGGGCATGTTGAAAGAGGCGCTCTCCCCCATCGAGATCCACCAGCCCGGCTGCCTGCACCTGCAGCACCTGCACGAGCCGATCCCCGCCTACGCCTGCGCCGATGACTCCGAGCTGGTGCGCGAGGCCGAGCGGGCGAGCGGCCGGGCCGCCGAGTCCGTGAACTATTGCACCGAAGCCCCCTTTATCCAGCAGCTGGGTTGCGAGACCATAGTGATGGGCCCAGGCCATATCACCCAGGCCCACCAGCCCGATGAATACCTGGATCTGTCGTTCGTCAAACCGACCACGGCGGTGCTGCAGCACCTGATCCGGCGCTTCTGCGTCTAGCCAAACAGGGATGTAAGTAAGTTACATGACAGGCGCCTTGGGACAGGTGAGGGAAATACATGTTCTGAATCGGCTTGTTATTTGACCTTGCGCAGACAATCTGGGTAGATTGTCCCCCTAAGATGACGGAGCATATGTTGTAATCGCACAACAATAAGTGAGGTCGCCTCCCGCCTGGAAGGTCAGGAGGCACCAACAAAATAAGGATGTGGAATGAACGAAAAGTACGCCGCACTACGGGCCAACGTAGGCATGTTGGGCCAACTGCTGGGTAAATCCATCAAGGATCATCAGGGGCAGGCCTTCCTCGACAAGATTGAGACCATTCGCCAACTGGCCAAGTCTTCCCGCAAGGGAAACGAGGCAGACAGAGAGCGCCTGCTCGACACCCTGCGTACCCTCTCCGATGACGAACTGCTGCCCGTGGCCCGTGCCTTCAGCCAGTTCCTCAACCTGGCGAACGTGGCGGAGCAGTTCCACACCATCTCCCGTCGCTGCGAAGAGCAGGTCTGCACCCCGGACCCGCTGGAGCAGATGTTCGACAAGCTGAAAGCCTCCAACCTGTCCCAGGAGGCCATCATCCAGGCCGTGCGCGAGCTGGACATCGATCTGGTGCTGACCGCTCACCCCACCGAGGTGACCCGTCGAACCCTGATCCACAAGCACGTGCAGCTCAACGACTGCCTCGAGGCCCTGGAACTCTCCGATCTGCTGCCCCGCGAGCGGGACAAGATCCAGAGTCGCATCGAGCAACTGGTCAACCAGGCCTGGCACACCAACGAGATCCGCGAACAGCGCCCGACCCCGGTGGACGAAGCCAAGTGGGGCTTCGCCGTGGTGGAAAACAGCCTGTGGCCGGCCATCCCCGAATTCATGCGCAATCTGGACGAGCGCCTGCAACACCATCTGGGTGTGCGGCTGCCCCTGGACGCCGCGCCGGTCAAGTTCACCTCCTGGATGGGCGGTGACCGCGACGGCAACCCCTTCGTCACCGCCAAGGTGACCGCCGAAGTGCTGGAGCTGGGCCGCTGGATGGCGGTGAGCCTGTTCTACAAGGACATCAAGGAGCTCACCTCCGAGCTCTCCATGGCCGATTGCACCGACGCCGTGCGTGCCAGGGTCGGCGACAATCCCGAGCCCTATCGCGCCCTGGTGCGTGAGCTGCGCGAACAGCTGCGAGAAACTCAGGAGTTCCTGACTGCCAAGGTACAGGGCCAGGCGAGCGAGAGCCGGGATCTGGTCAAGAGCACCGCCCAGCTGCGCGAGCCGCTGGAGCTCTGCTACCACTCCCTGCACGCCTGCGGCATGGGCAACATCGCCGACGGCATGCTGCTGGACGTGCTGCGCAAGCTGGCCTGCTTCGGCATCCACCTGGTCAAGCTGGACATCCGTCAGGATGGCGAGCGTCACGGCCAGGTCTTCTCCGAGCTGACCCGCTACCTGGGTGTGGGCGACTACGCCGAGTGGAGCGAAGAGGACAAGCAGGCCTTCCTGCTGCGCGAGCTGAACTCCCGCCGCCCCCTCATCCCGAGCGACTGGGATCCCAGTGCCGAGACCCGCGAGACCATCGACACCTGTCGCGTCATCGCCCAGCACGACCCCGATGCGTTCGGCATCTACATCATCTCCATGGCCGGTGCCCCGTCCGACGTCTTGGCGGTCCAGCTGTTGCTGAAGGAAGCTGGCTGCAAGTTCCGCATGCCGGTTGCCCCGCTGTTCGAGACCCAGGAAGACCTGATGGCGGGCACCGCCGTGATGGAACGCCTGCTGTCGGTGGACTGGTATCGCGGTTACATCCAGGGCCGTCAGTACGTGATGATCGGCTACTCCGACTCCGCCAAGGATGCGGGTATGATGGCCGCTGGCTGGGCCCAGTACGCCGCCATGGAATCCCTGGTGGCGCTGGCTGAAGCCAACAACATCCGCCTCACCTTGTTCCATGGCCGCGGCGGTACCGTCGGCCGTGGCGGCGCCCCCGCCCATCAGGCGATCCTGTCGCAACCCCCGGGATCCCTGCGCGGCGGCCTGCGGGTCACCGAACAGGGGGAGATGATCCGCTTCAAGTTCGGCCTGCCGAAGGTGGCCATCCAGAGCCTGAACCTCTACACCAGCGCCGTGCTGGAGGGGAACCTGCTGCCGCCACCCAAGCCGAAAGAGAGCTGGCGCGCCGTGATGGAGCAGCTGGCGTCTGTCTCCTGCGATCACTACCGCAGTATCGTGCGCGGTCACCCGGACTTCGTTCCTTACTTCCGTGCCGCCACCCCGGAGATGGAGCTCGGCAAGCTGCCGCTCGGTTCCCGCCCCGCCAAGCGCAAGCCCAACGGCGGTGTCGAGAGCCTGCGCGCCATCCCCTGGATCTTCGCCTGGACCCAGAACCGGCTGATGCTGCCGGCCTGGCTCGGCGCCCACAAGGGATTGCAACAGGCCATCGACGACGGCCAGAAGAGCGTGCTGGACGAGATGAGCCGCCAGTGGCCCTTCTTCCGCACCCGTCTCGAAATGCTGGAGATGGTGTTCCTCAAGGCCGACCTCTGGCTGGCGGAATACTATGACACCCGCCTGGTGCCGGAGAACCTGTGGGCACTCGGCAAGCAGCTGCGTCAGGAGCTTGCCGACTCCATCGAGGTGGTGCTGAAACTGCGCCCGCAGGGCGACCTGCTGGACGATCAGCCCTGGATCAAGGAGTCCATCAAGCTGCGCAACCCCTACACCGACCCGCTCAACGTGCTGCAGGCCGAGCTGCTCAATCGCTCCCGCAACCACCCGGAGACCCTGCACCCCGAGCTGGATCAGGCGCTGATGGTCACCATCGCCGGCATCGCCGCCGGCATGCGCAACACCGGCTGATCCCGGACCGTTGCAAACAAGGGCGCCTCGGCGCCCTTTTGCGTCTCTGCCGGGCACGGGGATCCCGATATTGCCGCCAGAACAGCCCCCTCTAAGGGAAAAAAACATCCACAACAAACAGGGCGCCATGATGGCGCCCTGTTTTATTTCGCGATATAGCCTCTCATCAGGAGACCTGGTTGCGACCACGACGTTTTGCCTCATAAAGTCGCTGGTCCACGCACTGAAGCCAGTCATCCATGCGCCTGTAACTCATCTGATAGGGGGTGAGCCCCACGCTGATGGTGACGGTGATCGCCTGGTGCTGGTACAGGAAGGTGTGCTGCTCCACCTGGTGCCGGATGCGCTCCATGATGGTGTGGGCCTCCTCCAGGGTCGTGCCCCGCAGCAGCAGGATGAACTCCTCCCCGCCAAATCGCGCCACCAGATCCTTGCTGCGCACCGCCTGCATCAGGAGCCCCGCCAGCGACGCCAGCACGGCATCTCCGGCAAGGTGTCCATATACATCATTGATTTGTTTGAAGAAGTCGATATCTATCAAGGCCAGGCAGCAGGCCTCCCCTTCGGCGGGATGGTGCTGGACGTGATCCAGCAACACGTTTGCCTGCTGGAAAAAGCTGCTGCGGTTGGGCAGCTTGGTCAAGAAGTCGTGCTCGGCGTTGAAGCGCAGCACCCGCTCCATGCGGCTGCGCTCGTCCTCCAGGTTGCGGGCGTGGATAAGGGTGCCAAGGGCCGTGGTGAGGGGCTCGAGCAGGCTGACATGGGTCTCGTCAAAGCCACCCGGGCGGTTGGCCAGGGCGATCATGCCGATCGCCTCTCCCTTGTGGCGGATGGGAATGCCGAGGAAGCTCTCCAGGTGCGGATGACCACGGGGGGAGACACCGCGACTGGCTGGATGGCTCGGCAGATCATTGCAGCACACCAGGGTATTGTGGGTCACCACGTGCCCAAACAGGTTGTCGAGCTTGCTGAAGATGAGCCCGCCCCGGCTCTGGCGCTGCTGCTCATACCAGGCATGGGTCGCCTCGTCCCAGGAGACATTGGAGATGGAGGGGACATAGAGACTGGGACAACCATCCTCGTACTGGATGATGCCGATGAAACCATAGGAGCTCTCGCTCACGCTCAGCAGGCGCTCGAAGACGGTATCGCAGGCGGAGCCGAGATTGCGATCGAGCAGAAAACTCTGGTGAGCGGCCACCACGATGTCAAACAGCTGGCTCTGCTGCTCGACCCGCTGCTTGGCCATCACAGCCGAGGTAATGTCGTGCGCCAGCTTGACCACCCCCAGCAGGATGCCTGCCTCGTCGGTCACGGGCATGTAGGTGGCATGGAGCCAGAGGGGGCTGCCACCTTGCCTGACCCGGCGAAACTCCCCCGACTGGATCTCGCCACCCAATACCTTCTGCCAGAAGAGATCATGCTCCGCCTGCAGATCCGGCGGCAACAGCATGAGATGGGACTGGCCCACCAGCGCTTCGGGAGGATAGCCCAGCATGTCGCAAAACAGGGGGTTGACCGACACCATGCGACCATCGAGATCGAACTCGACCATGCCATAGGCCCGATCAAGGGCGGTCAGCCTGGCAAGGGTCTCATATCGATCCACCGCGTCGATATCGCGAGCGCAAAGTGCTGTGGTATTCATGGCTACGATTCCTTTCGATCGCCGGCGCATTGCATTGGAATGCGGGGACAAGTGCCCAAATCATAGGATCCGGCACCCGGTTACGCTAACACAGGCCCCGATTGGGTGTGAAGACTGGTTCTTGCCACATCCGGCTCCCGGGCGCAGACTGTCTGGCCTTGCCACGGTTCGAGGAGACCCCATGACACCCGCCATCAACTTGCTGAAAAAGCTCAAGATCCCCCACAGGCTCTACCCCTACGAGTGCGAAGCCCACGACGACTTCGGCAAGCATGCCGCTACCCAGCTGGGTCTGCCCGAGGCGCAGGTGTTCAAGACCCTGCTCGCCCATCACGACAAGCAGGCGGTGGTGGCCATCGTGCCCTCCTCGGGCATGTGCAGCCTCAAGCAGCTCGCCAAGGCAACCGGGCTCAAGAAGGTGGAGATGATGAAGCCGGCGGAAGCCGAAAAGCTGACCGGCTACAAGGTGGGTGGCATCAGTCCCCTGGCCCAGAAGAAGCTGCTGCCCACCGTGCTGGACGACTCCGCCATGGCCTTCGACGAGATCCTGGTGAGCGGTGGCAAGCGGGGGCTCTCGGTCGGCGTGGCCCCCGGGGACATGGTCCGGCTGATGAACTGGATTGCGGCCCCCATCGGCGATCATCACGACTGAACAAACAAAATAGGCGCCATGACTGGCGCCTCTTGCGTCTGGATATCGGATCTGGCGCCTTGCGGGCGAAGCGCCCAAGGAACCCGACCGGAAACCGCCCCGTCCCCGCGGGTGATCTGTCGCCCTCAGCACGCCGCAGAGCGGCAGGCGGCGGTCAGTTCGGAGAGCCGGCGACGCTGACGCCCGGCATGGTCGAAGTTGCCGTCCTCCAGCCAGCGCTCGAAGCACCCTTTCAGGGCGGGCCACTCGCTGTCGATGACGGAGAACCAGGCCGTATCCCGGTTGTGTCCCTTGTCCACCCGCGCCTGACGGAAGGTCCCCTCATAGTGAAAGCCCAGGCGCAGGGCCGCCTGGCGCGAAGGCAGGTTCAGGGCATTGCACTTCCACTCGTAGCGCCGGTATCCCAGAGCAAAGGCATTGGCCATCATCAACACCATGGCCGCCGTCGCCAGCCGTGACTGCTGCATGGCGGGGGAGAAGTGCAGCCAGCCCACCTCGATGCTGCCCGCCAGGGGATCGATGCGCAGGTAGCTCGCCAGCCCCAGCGCCCGTCCGCTCCCCTCGTCGATGATGCCGTAGAACTGGGGATCCCGCTTGGTGGCGACCTCCCGCAGCCAGACCCCCATGGCGACCTCGTCCGCGAAAGGGCCGCTGGTCAGGTAAGTCCACATGGCCCCGCTGTCGGCACTGAATGCCTGCCACAGATCCCCCAGGTGGCGCTCGGGATCAAGGGGCTCGAGACGACAGCCCCAGCCATGCAGTGCGCGGTGGGGAGGGAACTCGGCGCCGCGCCATTCTGGCTGCGCACGCCCCAGAGGCTGCCCAAAGTCGTTGAAAAGGGCGGCGCCGGACAGGGAGGCGTCGCCCCCCTCATTGCAACGTTCAACAGGCACAGGCAATTCCCCCTTCCAGCAGCACTCCGGGCTCGCTGCCCGTGGCGACGGCGAAACCGTCCTGACGCCACCAGTGCAGGCCCCCTATCAGCTCCTTGACCTCAAACCCGAGGGACGCCAGCTTGTAGGCCCCCTGGGTCGAACCGTTGCAGCCGATGCCGTCGCAATAGCAGACATACACCAGGTTCCGGTCCAGTACCGCCGTGGTCGACGCCGTCATGGTCCTGTGGGGGAAGGAGATGGCGCCGGGAATGTGCCCCTCGGCATAGTGTGCGGGGGAGCGGGTATCGATGACCACGATCCCCGCCGCCCCGGCCAGCAGATCGGCGGCCAGATCCGCCGGATCGGTACGAAACTTCAGCTGGGCCTCGAAAAAGGCGCTGGCTTCGGCGGCCCCTGCCACCCCTGTGCTCAATACATGACTCATCCTGAACGCTCCTGATGACTAGATGACGATCTCTGTGGTGACGACGGTGTTGACCGAGTTGGCGATGAAGCACTCCTCATGGGCCTGGTGGTGCAACTGCTCCAGATCCGCCAGGGCGGGCTCCCGCTCTCCCCCGAAGATCACCCTGGGACGCAGGGTGACCCGGGTCATGGCGAGGCGACCTTGTCCGTTTTTCGCCATGATGCCGACCGCTTCGTCCCGGTAGCTCTCTACCCGATAGCCCGCCTTCGCCGCCAGCCAGAGGAAGGTGAGCATGTGGCAACTGGAGAGGGCCGCCACAAACGCCTCTTCCGGGTCCACATGTTCCGCCACCGAGTAAGGCAGCGGCACCACATGGGGAGAGGAGGAGGCCGGCACCCTGACCCCGCCATCAAACGCCCACTCATGGGACCGGCTGTAACGCTGATCGACGAAGGGCTCGTGCTCCCCCCGCTGCCAACTGATGGTGGCACTGTATTCCGACATGCAGACTCCTTGTGTTGCCAATCCGTGCCGCCCGCTGGCGCCACCCTGTGACCACCAATGTAGCGACAAAATGGCCTTGCCACGCCGACCAATTTTGCCAATATGGGCAGACCAATTTCATCGAGCCGCCACCATGACCATCCACCCCACCCGCTCTGCCCATCGGTCGCCAGCCCCACTCCCGCGCCATGCCCTGCGGGCAGGCTCCCTGCCTCGAAAGAGGCGCAACCCCCGAGCCAACGGGAGCACACCATGACCGTTCTGCCAACGCTCTTCGCCAGCCAGCAGCAAGGGGATCTGCCCCTGCACGAACAACTGGTGCGTACCCTGCGCGAGGCCATCCTGGCGGGCCACCTGCCCCTGCACAGCCGCCTGCCCGCCAGCCGTCTCCTGGCCCGGGATCTCGGTATCTCCCGCAGCACGGTGGAACTGGCCTATGGCCGGCTCGAGGCGGAGGGGTATCTGGTGCGCAAGGTGGGCGCCGGCAGCTTTGTCGCCCTGGCGGCGGTGCGCCCCGCGCCGCGCCCGCCCCAGTCAGCGGCGGGCCTCTCCCGTCGCGGTCAGGAGATGGCCCTGGGTGGCGCCTGTCACGACGTGCCCGAGGTGGGCACCACCTTTGCTTCCAGCCAGCCGGATCCCCGTCTCTTCCCCCAGGCACTCTGGGGTCGGCTGATGCAGCAACAGTGGCGCCAGCGCGCCAGCGACTGGATGAACTACGGGGATCCCCAGGGGCTTGGGGAACTTCGCGCCGCCATCAGCAGCTATCTGGTGCAGTCACGCGGCGTGGTGTGCGAGCCGGATCAGATACTGATCCTCACCAGCTCCCAGCAGGGGATCCTGCTGGCGACCCAGTTGCTCATCGATGCCGGTGACACCGTCTGGGTGGAAGACCCCGGTTATCCCGGGGCTCGCACCGCCATGGAGAGCGCCGGTGCCCGGGTGCATCCGGTGCCGGTGGATGAAGAGGGGCTCAACCCTCATGGGGATCATCCTGCACCACGCCTCATCTACTGCACCCCGGCACACCAGTATCCCCTTGGCGTCCCCATGAGCCTGCCCCGCCGCATGGCGCTGCTGGCCGAGGCAGAGCGTCACGGCGCCTGGATCCTGGAGGACGATTACGACGGGGAGTACCAGTATGATCAGCGTCCCCTGCCCGCCCTGCAGGGGCTCGACGGCCAGGGGCGGGTGATCTATGTGGGCACCTTCAGCAAGGTGCTGTTCGGCTCGCTGCGCCTCGCCTACCTGGTGCTGCCCAGGCCGCTGATGGACTCCTTCTGCCGCGCCCGGGCCGCCGTCGACGGCCACAGCAACCAGTTGCAGCAAGCGGTCACGGCAGACTTCATCCGGGGCGGGCACTTCGCCACCCACCTGCGCCAGAGCCGCCTCCTCTACCAGAGCAGACGGGATCTGCTGCTGGCGGAACTGGCCGAGCACTGCCCGGGGCTCACTCCCATCCATAGCGGCGCCGGCCTGCAGTGCGCCGTGCTGCTGCCCCCCGGTGGCGAGGCGCGCTGGACCGATGCCGCCAACGCCTGCGGGCTGGGGCTGCGCCATCTGGGCCAGTTCTACCTGGGCCCGCCGACGCTGGAAGGGTGGCTGCTCGGCTTTGGCTGCCTCGACAACCAGAGGCTGCGCCAACTCTGTCGTCGCCTGGGTCTCTTGATGAAATCCGCATGACCCCCTTCTCAAGAGATCAGATCTGCCAGAGCCTGATAGCGCTGTGTCGACGGGAATGGCCCGTCTATACTGGGCACAATCCCGTTGCCGAACCCGGTCAAGATGCATCGAATCCTGCTCCTTTTGCTCGCCCTCTCCCTCCCGTCCCTCACGATGGCGGCCACCCGCTTCACCCTGATCACCGGGGAAACCCAACAGGATGTCCGCATGAATTATTACCGGGCGGCGATGCGGCTGGCGCTGGAGAAAACACGGCCCGATTACGGCGACTATGAACTGCTCGACGCCATCAGGATGAACAAGGCGAGGATGCGGCTCGAAGTGCAAACGCCGGGCAAGAATGCCCTCTTCATCGTCGACAGCTGGCCCCAGGAGATCCCTCAACCCGGCGTCACCCTGGTCCCCTTCCCCATCGATCTGGGTGTGCTCGGCTACCGGGTCTGTTTTGTCGGCAGCGCCCGTGCCCAGGCCCTGGCCGGGGTTCACACCCTGTCCCAGTTGCAGCAGTTCACGCAAGGGGTGGGCACAGGCTGGCGGGATGCCGACATCCTGCGCTACAACGGCTTCAGGGTGCAGGAGGTGGATAACTATGAGTCACTGTTTCGCCTGGTGGCCCGTGGCCGGATCGATCTCTTCTGCCGTGGTGCCAACGAGATATTGAGCGAGTGGAAAAACCACAGACCCGGCCTGCCGGGGCTGACCGTGGATAGCCATGTCGCCCTCTTCTATCCGCTCATCCACTCCCTCTATAGCCACGCCACCTACAGCAAGGAGCGCGAGCGCCTTTTGCGCGGCCTGCAACTGGCCTGGAAAGATGGCTCCCTGCAGCGCCTCTGGCGCCATCATTTCCAGCCTTCCCTGGTCTTTGCCCGGCTCGATTCACGCCAGATCTTCCGGCTGACCAACCCGCAGTTGCCCGACGAGAGCACCGACTACCGCTCCTATCTCTATGACCCGATGAGGGATGACTTTGGCATCGCTCCCTGACTGGCTCGCCGGTTCTCCCCTGTCAGGCAGGCTCCCCTTGCGCACTCTCTGCCTGGCGCTGCTGCTCTGGTTGCTGCCGACCTGCGTCATGGCCGCTCCCGGCAGCATTCGTGCCTGCATGGAGAACAGTGATTCGCCTCCCTGGTTGCTGATGTCCGGCGAGGGGATAGTGCAGTTCCACCTCAAGGAGGTGGCAAACCGGATCGGGCATCCCATCATTCTCACCCCCCTGCCCTGGAAACGCTGCCTCTCCCTCGTCAGCCAGGGCCAGCTCGATGCCGCCGTCAAGCTGAGCTACAGCGAAGAGCGTGCTCGCACCATAGGGGTCTACCCCATGCGACACGGGGCACCTGATCCCGCCAAGCGCCTGCTTACCGAGAGCTACAGCCTCTACCAGCCAAAAGGCGGACAGGTTCGCTGGGATGGCCGGCAGCTCGTCGCCCATGGCGTCATTGCGGCGCAGTCCGGTTTCTCCATCGTCGCCCAGCTGCAGGAGAGCGGTGTCAGGGTGGATGACTCCAGCAGGGAACCACTGATCCTGCTCAAGAAGGTCGCGATGCAGCGCGCCGTTGCCGCCGCCCTGCAAACCGGGGTCGCAGAACGGACCCTGGCCGCCCACCCGCAGTTGCAGGCCACACTCGAGCGGATCACCCCTCCCCTGGTCGAAAAACCCTACTACCTCATCTTCTCCCACCCCTTCCATCAGGCCCACCCCGATCTCAGCCAACAGGTGTGGGACGAGATTGAGGAGGTGCGACACTCCGCAGCCTATGCCCGCTTCGTCACAGGCATGGCGTCACCGGGGACCCCCTAACCCCAGACCCGCTCCTCAGCCCTGCTCGCGGCACAGGGCAAGCCAGGCCTCGGCGGTGCGGGAGAGGTAGCGATCCCCTGGCCAGATCACCCCGAGCCGCCAGCTCAGCGCCGGGGCCAGAGGGCGCAACACCAGCCCATCCGGCGTCAGCCGCCGACAGATGGGCTCCGGCAGGAAAGCGACCCCCATGCCGCTTCGCACCATGGCGGTGAGAAAGTCCCACTGGCTGCTGCGGGCCGCCACCTGGGGCACGAACCCGGCTTGCTCGCAGGCCTGCTCCAGCCGCTCGCTCAGGGTGAAGGCCTGGGTATAGAGCAGGAAGGGTTCGTCCCGCAGAGCCTCCAGCCGGATCTCTCCCCCCTCGCGCCAGCGGGGCAGGTCCGGCAGCACCACCCGGATGGGGTAACTGTCCAGATCCAGGGCGCAGAGGGCCCCCTCTTCCCTGGTCGGCAGCATGGTGATGGCGAGATCCAGCTCCCCCGCCAGCACCGCCTGCTCGATGCGCCGCCCGCCATATTCGACGATGGAGAGCTCCACACCGGGGTAGCGGCTGCGATAGGTACGAATGAGATCCGCATAGACATGGCCCACCATGGGCGGGATGCCGAGAGCAAGACGCCCGGATTGCAGGCTCTGCAGATCCGCCAGCTCCGCCTCCAGCTGCTGCATCTCCGCCAGGATGGTCTGGGCCCGATTGAACAGCACCTGGCCGCTGTCGGTCAGGGTGAAGCGGCGGCCGACCCGGCTCAGCAGGGGCTGGCCCAGCTCCTCTTCCATGTTGCGGATCATTTTGCTGATGGTGGGCTGGGTGACGAACAGTTTCTCGGAGGCGCGGGTGAAGCTCTGCTCCCGCACCAGCTCGACGAAGTAACGCAGGGCTCGAATATCCATGGTGCTCTCTTGACGGGGATGGCTGGCTAAATCATGCCTCTTTGGCATGATTTTGATAATTTAAATTCATTTTTTGCAGGTTTGGTCCCTCTCTATACTGTGAGCAGGTTCACAGAAAGACGCTTGCCATGAAAACCCTCTGCCTTCGCTGGTTGCAAACCCCCTTCCAAATCGCCCTGCTGGCGGCCATCTGGTTGCTGGCCGACATCGCAGTGCGCACCTTGCACCTGCCCCTGCCCGCCAACCTCACCGGCATGTTGCTGCTGCTGGTCTGCATCCTGCTCGGGGTGGTCAAGGCCCAGTGGTTCAGTGCCGGGGCCCGCTGGCTGCTGGCGGAGATGCTGCTCTTCTTCGTCCCCGCCGTGGTGGCCGTGGTCAACTATCAGGAGCTGCTGCTGCAGGAGGGGTGGCGCATCATGGTGGTCCTGATCGTCAGCACCGTGCTGGTGCTCGGCACCACGGCGCTGGTGGTGGACAGGGTCTATCGCCTCGAGCTGAAGCTGGCCCGCCGGAGTCGCCGCCATGTCTGACACCCTGCTCGGCCTGCTCTGCTTCGCCCTGACCCTGCTCTTCTACTACGCCAGCAAGTGGCTCTATGGCAAAAAGCGCATCCTGCCCCTGATGCCGCTGCTGCTGGCCCCCACCCTGCTGGTGGCCGTGGTGATGTTGTTCCACATTCCCTACCGGGACTACATGGCCGAATCCCACTGGCTGCTCTGGCTGCTGGGCCCCGCCACCGTCGCCTTCGCGGTGCCCGTCTACGAGAATCGCCAGCTGATGCGCCGCCACTGGCTCTCCCTCTCGGTCGGGGTCGTGGCGTCCGTGGTGATGGCGGTGGGCAGCACAGTGCTGCTGGCCCGCTGGCTCAACCTCTCCGAGCTGTTGCAACGCAGCATGGCCATGAGATCCATCACCACCCCCTTCGCGGTGGAGGCAACCCGTTCCGTGGGTGGCAACGCCGATCTCACCGCCCTGTTCGTGGTGCTGACCGGCGTCATCGGCATGGCGGTGGGAGAAAGCGTGCTCACCGTGCTCGCCATCCGCAGCCGCCTCGGCAAAGGCGCGGGCTTTGGTGCCTCGGCCCACGGGGCCGGGACAGCCAGGGCCTATCAGATGGGCAACGAGGAGGGGGTGGTCTCCAGCATGGTGATGATGATCGCCGGCATGGCCACAGTGCTGCTCGCCCCCCTCCTGGGCCGACTGTTCTGGTAACTCCGCCACCCGATAACAGAAGAGGCGCCCTGGGGCGCCTCTTCTCATTGCATCGTGTCACGCAGCCTCAGAGGCTGGCGCAGATCTGCCAGAGATCGTACTGGATGGCGGCGGCCGTCACTTCCCGACCCGCTCCCGGCCCCTGGATCACCAGGGGGTTGGTGCGATAGCTGTCGCTCTCGATGGCGAACACGTTGTCGCAGGGCAAGAGGTTGGCAAACGGGTGATGGGGCTCCAGCGCCTCCAGCCCGACGCGGGCCTTGCCGTCGTGCTCGAAGCGGGCGACATAGCGCAGCACCTTGCCGACCCGGCGCGTCCCCTCGAAGGCGGTCTGGATAGGGTCATCCAGCTCCTTGAGCCTGTCCATGAACTGATCCGCACTCACCTTGCGCAGCGTGACAGGCACCAGATTCTCCAGCTCGATGTCGGCGGAGTCGAGCTCGAAGCCCGCCTCCCGCGCCAGGATGAGCAGCTTGCGGCGCACATCCTGACCGGAGAGATCCTCCCGGGGATCCGGCTCGGTCAGGCCATGTTGCCACGCCTCGTCCACCAGTTCGGAGAAGGGGCGAGTGCCGTCATACTGCTGGAACAGCCAGGAGAGGGTGCCGGAGAAGATGCCGGAGACCCCCTGGATGCGGTCACCGCTCTGACGCAGCATCTGGATGCTGGACTGGATGGGCAGCCCGGCCCCCACGGTGGCGTTGTAGCGCCACTGCACCTGATGGTCGCGGCAGGTCTGCTTGATGCGCTGGTAAAACTCGCTGTCGGCGGCACCGGCAAACTTGTTGGCGGCGATGATGTGGATGCCGAGCTGGGCAAAGTCCGGGTAGTAGCGGCTCACCGTCTCGCTGGCGGTCATGTCGAGCGCGATCAGGGAGTCAAAACTGTGCTGCTCCAGCTGGGAGAGCAGCTCCGGCCAGATAAGCGGCTTGGGATTGAAGTTGTCCTGTACCTTGAGGGGATCCAGCCCCTCTTCGTCCAGCAGCCCGCCCTTGGAGTCGAAGACCCCGTAGAGGGTGAGCGCCAGATTGAGCTCATGCTCGAGGCGCGCCTTCTCGCGGGCGTAGAGCCCCAGCCAGTGACCACCGATATTGCCCTTGCCGAACACCACCAGCCCGACCCGGGTCGGGCGGCTGAACAGGGCACTGTGCAGAGCGATGAGCAGCGGCTCCAGCACGATCTGGCGCAGCACGGCCACCAGGCTCAGGCCGTCTTTGGCCACCTGCACGAACTCCAGAGGCTGATCCGCCAGCAGCTGGTAGAAGCGATGGCACTGCTCGGCGTTGTCGGTGACGCCGGCCCCCACCAGGGCGACCAGGCTGAACCCCTCCTTCTGGATGAGGCCGGTAAAGTTGCCCTGCAACTGGAAGTCACGGAGCACCTCGAAGGCCCCTTGTGCCACCTCCAGGGTGTAGGCCAGACGCAGCACCCGCCGATCCGGCTGGCGCTGCAGGGTGAGCGGATGGAGGCGATGGCGGGCCAGATGGGCCTCGATGGCCGCCACTGTCTGCTCAAAGTCCGTCTGCGGCAGCACCTTGAGCTCGATGAGGGCTATCTGATCCACCGAGGAGACGATGCGGGCACCGCCGGAGCGGGGCGCACGGCGCAGGATGTGGGTGCAGCCTTCGTCCGGATTGTAGCTGCAGCGCAGGGTGAGGCGCTGACGGCTGTCGGCCACCGGCTGCAGGGTACGCGAATGCAGCACCGAGGAGCCCAGGCGCGCCAGCTCGTTGGCCTCGGCCAGGCTCAGGCGCTCAAGCAGACGAGCCTCTTTCACCCGGCGCGGGTCGGCACTGTAGACCCCGGCCACGTCGCTCCAGATGGTGGTGGACTCCCCGTCCGCCAGCGCCGCCAGGAGGCTGGCACTGTAGTCGGAGCCGTTGCGTCCCAGCAGCAGGGAACGCCCCTCCATGTCGGCGGCAATGAAGCCGGTCACCACGATGCGACCAGCGTGCTCAGCCAGGCGGGCCTTGAGCAGCTCGCTGGAGAGGGCGGTATCCACCTTGATGAGGGCACCGTCTTCTGCGCGCAGGAAGCTGCGGGCATCGAGCCAGGCGGCCGCCTCACCCCGGCTGGTGAGCAGGGCAGCCAGCAGGCGGGCGGACCACACCTCGCCAAAGGCGAGCAGGCCGTTGCGCTCGAAGCGGTCAAACTGCCCCTCCAGGGTCTTGGCGATCAGCTGCATGTCGCCCGTCAGTTGCTGGCTCAGATCGAGGTGAAGCTCCCCTTCCAGCAGGCCGTCGATCAGGCTTTGCTGATAGGCGTGCAGGGCGGTGATGGCTTCGCCTGCGGCCTCATCCCCCGCTTCCGCCAGCTCCACCAGCTGGATCAGCCGGTTGGTGGTCTTGCCCGCGGCGGAGACCACCACCAGCTCGTTGCCCCCCACCTGTTGCTCGACGATGCTGGCGACCCGGCGATAACAGACCGGATCCGCCAGGCTGCTGCCGCCGAACTTGTGTACATGGCGCCGCTTGAAGACTGCCTCTGTTGCCACCACACACTCTCCTTGTTGTTGTTCCATTACTTCACCTGCTCTGCCTGTTGTGCCAACTGCGCCTGTTCAAACCCCTGGGCCAGATCGGCCACCAGATCCTCACCGTGTTCGATCCCCACCGACAGGCGCAGCAACTGGGCACTGATACCCGCCGCCTGCTGGGCCGCAGGGGTCATGGCCCTGTGGGTCATGCTGGCCGGATGGGCCACCAGACTCTCCACACCGCCGAGGGACTCCGCCACCGAGAAGAGGCGCAGCCCCGCGAGGAAGGCGCGCAGCCCCGTCTCGTTGCAATCGAGCTCAAAACTTAGCATGGCGCCAAAGCCGGACTGTTGACGGCGCGCAATGTCGTGGCCTGGATGGCTCGGCAGGCTGGGGTGATAGATACGCTTGACCAGCGGCTGCTGCTGCAAGAAGGCGAGGATGCGATCCGTGTTCTCCTGATGGGTGCGCAGGCGCGGAGCCAGGGTGCGCAGACCCCGCAGGGTGAGGTAGGAGTCAAAGGCACCGGAGGTGAGCCCCAGGCAGTTGGCCCACCACACCAGGGAGTCGGCCAGAGCCTGATCCTTGGCGATCGCCACACCCCCTACCACGTCGGAGTGGCCGTTGATGTACTTGGTGGTGGAGTGGACCACCACGTCGGCACCAAGGGCCAGGGGCTGTTGCAGCAAGGGGGAGAGGAAGGTGTTGTCCACCACCACCTGGGCCCCCACCCCGTGAGAGGCCTCGGCGATGGCGGCGATGTCCACCACCCGCAGCAGCGGGTTGGAGGGGGTCTCCACCCACACCAGTGCGGGTTTCTGGGCCAGCGCGGCGGCCAGCGCCACCTCGTCTCCCTGATCCACGAACTGCACCTGGTAGTGGCCCTTGGCCGCCAGATACTCGAACAGGCGCCAGGTACCGCCGTAGCAGTCGTGGGGGGCGATCAGCAGATCCCCCACCTTGAGCAGAGCCGTGGTCACCAGGTGAACGGCCCCCATGCCGGTGCCGGTCACCACGGCGCCGGCCCCCCCTTCCAGGGCCGCCAGGGCATCCGCCAGATTGGTGCGGGTCGGGTTGCCGGAGCGGGCATAGTCGTATTGACGGGGCTCGCCAAAGTCGGCAAAGGTGTAGTTGCTGGAGAGGTAGATGGGGGGCACCACGGCACCGTGCTGCGTATCTGTCTCAATCCCGGTGCGTACCGCCAGGGTGGCCTTGTGGGTCATGTCACTCTCCTTGATGGGTTGCCGGAGCCGGTCCGCCTCGTGGGTCGTCCAGCCCCGCTCTCATTTTCGCTGGCCGGACTGCCGGCCCATGGTGCACCACACTACGCCACCTTAAAAAAGCCGTCAACACTTCTAGACGTCTAAATGGCTTTGCTGTTGGATTGCCATTGAATTCCTTAAGGGTTAAAATCCGCGCTCACGGCCAAACGACTACAGGTGGAACATGGGTACAGAGTGGAACGGCGACTACGTCAGCCCCTATGCAGAGCACGGCAAGAAGAGCGAACAGGTCAAGAAGATAACCGTCTCGATCCCGCTCAAGGTGCTGAAGGTGTTGACCGATGAGCGCACCCGTCGCCAGGTGAACAACCTGCGTCATGCGACCAACAGCGAGCTGCTCTGCGAAGCCTTCCTGCACGCCTTCACCGGCCAGCCGCTGCCCTGTGACGACGACCTGCGCAAGGATCACCCGGACAGCGTCCCCGCCGAGGCCCGCGCCATCATGGAAGCCCTTGGCAAAGAGATCGAAGACTTCGACGCCGAGTAATGCGGCTGCCCATGGCAAACGATGCATCCCTTTCAATGACGCGGCCCGGTGCCGCGTCATGCTTATCTGCCGCCTCCCCCTTCAGCCTGCGTCACTACCAGAGCGACATGCAGAGCCACAGTCATGACCACGCCCAGCTGGTGATCCCCCTCGTCGGCCCCCTCGAGATCGAGGTGCAGGGCCGGGGATGTCGCCTCGCCCCCGGTTTTGCCTGCATCATCGCCCCTGGCCTTCGCCACGACTACGCCGCCGACCCGGCGCACGTGTTTCTGGTGCAGGAGAGCCACTGGCTGCCGGCCGCCCTGGGGGACCACCCCTTCGTCGAGCTGGATGAGGCCCAGCGCCACTACCTCGCCTTCCTGCACCGCATGGTGGCCGAGGGGCGCCACGTGGCCGGCATGGATCAGGTGTGGCTCGGGCTGCTGACCGAGGGACGCGGCATGGGCCCCGCCGTCGCTCCCCGCATAGCCCCTCGTATCGCCAAGGTGCAGCGTCATATGGAAGCCCACCTCGCAGACCCCCTCACCAACGAGGAACTCGCCGCCATCGCCTGCCTCGGCCTGAGCCAGTTCAAACACGCCTTTCGCCAGCAGGTGGGCACGAGCGTCTCCCACTACCTCAGGATGCGGCGCATGGCGCTGGCCCGCACCCTGCTCGCCCGCACCCGGCTGCCCGTCGGCGAAGTGGCCAGCCGCTGCGGCTACCAGAACCAGGGAGCCTTTGCCGAGCGTTTCCTGGCCGAGACCGGGCTGACCCCTTCCCTCTGGCGCCGGCAAAACGGCTGCCTGCCGTAATCAGTCGGCTCTTTGCCGAAGACAATCCCCGGGCATTCGAAGCATGCTGAGGCTCATGCAAGGTATGGGCAACGAGGAGCCAAGATGCAGACCATAAGCTGGCAGGATTTCGAGATGGTGGAGCTCAGGGTGGGCACCCTGGTGCGGGTCGAGCCCTTCCCCGAGGCGCGCCGCCCCGCCTACAAGGTGTGGGCGGATTTCGGCCCCGAGCTCGGGGTGCGCAAGAGCAGCGCCCAGATCACCGACCTCTATCGACCGGAGGATCTGGTGGGCCGCCAGATCGTCGCCGTGGTGAACTTTCCCCCCAAGCAGATAGGCCCCATCCAGTCGGAGTTTCTGCTGACCGGCTTCTATCGCCCGGATGGCGCCGTGGTGATCGCCATCCCCGAGCAGGCGGTGGAGAACGGCGCCAAGCTGGGGTGAGACGACGGCAAGGCAACCAGAGAGCAGAAGCAAGAGAGGCGACCCCAGGGGTCGCCTCTCTTGTTTGATGCTGACGGCCTGGCTTATTTCAGCAGGCTGAACAGCAGGGCCGAGACCGCCAGGGCACCGGTCAGCAGGATGAAGCCGTTGACCCAACGGTGACGGAAGCGGGCCAGCGCCTCCACCTTGTAGATGGCCACCACCGGCATGATGAAGAGGATCATGGCGATGACGGGACCGGAGAGGGTCTCCATCAACCCCAGAATGCCCGGGTTGATGATGGCGGCGCCCCAGATGGCGAAGAACATCAGGGCGATGCCGAGCTTGTCCGCCTTCGCCAGCGGCAGGCCGGTGGGCTTGGCGATCAGGCTTTTCAGGCTCTCGCGGGCACCGAGGAAGTGGCCGAGGAAGGAGGAGCTGATGGCGATGAAGGCGATGAGCGGCCCCAGGGTCACGATCACCGGGTTGTCGGTGATGTTGGCGAGATAGGAGAGCACGGAGACGTTCTGGGCCTTGGCCTCGGCCAACTGAGCCGGGGAGAGGCTCAGCACGCAGGAGAAGACGAAGAAGAGCACGAATCCCACCAGCATGACGGTGGTGTTGCGCAGGATCAGGCCGCTCTTGGTTTCGGCCTGCTCCCCGTACTCCCGGCGCTGCACGTTGGCAAAGCCCGAGATGGCGGCGGCGTGGCTGAAGGCGAACACGGTGACCGGCAACGCCAGCCAGACGGTGTTGAGGAAACTCGTGCCTTCAAAGGCGGTCACTTCCGGCCACTGCCACTGGGGAATGAGGTAGCAGGAGAGGGCCAGCAGGATCGCCGCCAGCGGGTAGACCATGACGGCGAAGGCCCGCAACATCGCCTTCTCGCCGGCCAGCATCACGGCGATCATGGCGAACACCAGCACGCCGGAGAGCATCACCCGATCCGGGGAGGCCAGGCCGAGCTGATTGACCATGAAGCTCTCCACCGTGTTGGTCAGCCCGACGCCGTAGATGAGCAGGATCGGGAAGATGGAGAGGAAATAGAGCGTCGAGATGAGGCGCCCGGCCATCTTGCCGAAGTGCTCCTCGGCCACCTCGGTGAAGTCGGCCTGGGGGCGCGACGACGAGAGCACGAAACGCGCCAGCCCGCGGTGGGCCAGGAAGGTCATGGGACCGGCCAGCACGGCGACGATGATGAGGGGCCAAATCCCCCCCAGACCCAGGTTGATGGGCAGGAACAGAATGCCGGCGCCGACGGCGGTACCGAACAGGCTGATGACCCAATGGGTGTCGTGGCGACGCCAGCCGGTGCTGGCCATGGTGGAGGGGGAACCGGACAGCTCCCGTGAGACGTCTGCAGATAAACTCATCGATAAATCACTTTTACGTAGTATTAAAATCTAAAAACATTGTGCTCCTTTAGCATTTAATTCTCAAAAAGGGAGACTGGCAGATCTCACTGGCAAAGCCCTGTTCCACCAGTGAGATTGGGAGGAAATCTCACCCCGGATTATTCAATTAATCCTGATACAAACCAAAAGCTAGGAATATAAAACCAAAATTAAAACCCACACCGATTTTTTGTTTCGATGAAATGCATGTTTTCAGAATTAACTGAAAATTATGCCAGTGCAGCCAGATTGGATGTGATGATCCACTGCCGTTATCGCCATAACTAGCGAATCTCCCTGAAATCCCCGTAACCAGCCAGTGGATCACACCAATGCAATCAGGCGACCCTGTGGTCGCCTGATTGCATTCCCTGCGAGCTGGTCGACCCGTCAGTGGGCCAGAATGCGTCCCCAGGCGAGATCCGGGTCCCCCATCACGATGAAGTCCGGGTTCTCCAGCGACTCGGTCTCGTTGTAGCGCAGCGGTTGCAGCGCCAGGCTGAGGATGCGCCCCCCTGCCGCCTCCACGATGCACTGGGCGGCAGCGGTATCCCACTCCCCGGTGGGGCCCAGGCGCACGTAGCAATCCGCCACGCCTTCCGCCACCAGGCAGGACTTGAGGGAGCTGGAGCCGAGCGGGATCAGCTCGTAGTGGATGGCCGGGTTGAGGCGACGGGTCAGGTTTTCCAGTTTCTGGCGGCGGCTGATGGCCACCACCAGGGAGTCAGGCTGATCGTGTTCATGATGGATGGCGCTGATGGGACGGCTCTCGCCGTTCGCCTCCTTGAAGGCGCCGTGACCACGCACCGCCCAGTAGAGCAGATCGGATTCGGGGGCATAGATGACCCCGAGCACCGGGACATTGTCCCGCACCAGGGCGATCAGGGTGGCGAAATCGCCGCTGCCTGCGATGAACTCGCCAGTGCCGTCCAGCGGGTCCACCAGCCAGTACTGGCGCCAGTTCGCACGCTGGCTGAAGGGGATGTCGGCCGCCTCTTCGGTCAGCACGGGGACATGGGGAGTGAGCGCCGCCAGCGCCTGTTTGAGGTAGGCATCGGCAGCAAGATCGGCACTGGTGACCGGGGTCGCATCCTCCTTCAACTGGCGTTCGAACTGACCGCCGCGATAGATCTCGTGAAGGATCCTGCCCGCCTCACGGGCGATCTCCTTGACCTCGGGTATCCAGGCCAACAACTCCTGCATGGTGCTTACCTCTGCCTCTGATTGCCAAAAAGACCCTCTGCGGGCTAATTTCCCTGCTCCGCCAGCCATTTGCTGGCCAGCAGCAGGGCACTGATGCTGCGCGACTCGGTGAAGTCCGGTCGTGCCAGCAACTCGTCGATCCGGTTGAGGGGCCAGGGGATCACCTCGAGAGGCTCGGGCTCGTCACCGACCCGCTGCTCGGGGTAGAGATCCCGCGCCAGCAAGATGTCCATCCGGCTGGAGAAATACCCCGGCGCCAGCGACACCTGCTTGAGCAGGGTCAGGCTGCTCGCCCCGAAGCCCGCCTCCTCCATCAGCTCCCGGTTGCCCGCCTCGAAGGCATTTTCACCGGGGTCTATCAATCCCTTGGGGAAACCCAGCTCGTAGGAGTGGGTGCCCGCCGCGTACTCGCGCACCAGCAGCAGGGTGTGGGCATCGAACAGGGGCACCACCATGACGGCACCCCGGTTGCCGCCGCGCATCCGCTCGTAGACCCGCTCCTCGCCGTTGGAGAATTTCAGGTGAAGGGACTCCACCTTGAACAGCCGGCTCTCGGCCACGATCTCGGCCTTGAGGATCTCCGGCTTGCTCTTGTCATGGGCCATGGTCTCGACACTGAGGTGGACGGGATTGCGCTTGTGGGGATCGCTCATCGGAGGCTGACTGCTCGTTAAAAAATCGTGTTTCAAGAGTAAACGACTCCCCTGCCGAACACCACGGGGCAAAGAGGGGAAAGATGTCTGAAAAATCCGTTATAATGCGCCCCGTTTTTCCCATCACCACAGACATCGCGAGGCCCCATGTCGACTCCCCTGCCCTGGCACCAGATTGATACCGTGTTGCTCGACATGGATGGCACCCTGATCGATCTCCATTTTGACAGCCATCTGTGGCAAACCCTGGTGCCGGCGCGCTACGCCGAGCGACTCGGCCTGCCGCTGGCCGAGGCGAAGGCGCAGATAGACACCCACTATCATGCGGTCAACGGCACGCTCGACTGGTACTGCGTGGATTACTGGACCCGGACGCTCGGGCTCGACATCCGCGCCCTCAAACAGGAGATCCTGGAGAAGATCCAGTGGCGCCCCAACGTCATTCCCTTCCTGGCCGCACTCAAGGCCGCCGGCAAGCAGGTGGTGCTCTTCACCAATGCCCATCCCGCCAGCCTGTCGGTGAAGGATGCACGCCTCGGCCTCGCCCAGCACCTCGATCTGATGGTGAGCACCCATGAGCTCGGGTGGTCGAAGGAGAGCCAGCACTGCTGGCAGGCACTGGCCGAGCGGCTGGCCTTCGACCCGGCCCGCACCCTCTTCGTGGATGACAGCGAGCGGATCCTGGCCGCCTCGGCCGAGTTCGGCATCGCCCACCAGCTCGGCATCCGTCACCCCGACAGCCAGATGCCGCCGCTCACCTTCCAGCACTTCCCGGCGCTCGACGACTACGCCGACCTGCTCCCTCTCGGCGCCTGACACGCACAAGGCCCTCTTCACGAGGGCCTTGTCACATCAGCTCAACAGCCTGCCGAGCGCATACCGTTCATGAAAGCCCTCAGGCCGCATCGCGCGGGGCCAGCACCCCCATGCCGGCCAGGTAGTCGAGGGCGCTTGGGGTGAAGCCAACCTCCGTGAGGTGCGCCGCCGTGAAAGGGGCTACATGCAGAGGCAGGCCGCGGCTCACCCGTTCCATCCAGTCCGGATTGCCAAGGGCCGCCGTGCCCACCGCCACCAGATCGGCGCCGCCGGCCAGAGCCCGAACCGCCGAATCTGCGTCGCTAATCTTGCCCGCCACCATGAGCGGCACCCGCCCGGCCAACCCGACCCTTACCGCCTCCAGCAGGGCGCCGCCGTCGGGATCCCCCGCCACCGCCTTGAAGCTGTCCCCCATGGAGAAGTGCAGGTAGTCGATCCCCTCGTTCGCCAGCAGGTGCGCCACCGCCAGCTGATGGGCCAGTTCGATGCCCTGGATATGGGCATAGCTCTCGGGGGAGAGACGCACCCCGACCAGGAAACCCCGGGGTAGACGGGCGCGAATGCCGCGCACGATCTCAACCAGGATCCGCGCCCGGTTCGCGAGGCTGCCACCCCAGCGGTCGGTGCGCCGGTTGTGCAGGGGGTTAAGGAAGTTGCAGAGCAGGAAGTGGTGGGCTGCGTGCAGCTCGACCCCGTGCAGGCCGGCGCCATGGGCCCGCTCCGCAGCGCTCACAAAGGCGTCAATGAGCGTCAGAATCTCCTCCTCGCTCAGCCCCTTGACCCCGAGGGGGTAACGCCCGCCCGGCGCCAGCACGCACGGGCCGACCGGCACCCCGTCGTTCAGCTCGGGCAGAGCCCGCATCCCGCCGTGATGCAGTTGCACCACCGCCAGTGCCCCGGCCTGCCGCGCACTGTCGGCCAGGGCCGTGAAGGCCTGCTGCTGGGCGTCCGTCATCAGGGCAGGCTGCCCCGCCCAGCAGCGTCCGCCGGGCCGCACCTGGGTGGCGGCGGCAATGAGCAGGCCGAAGCCGCCACGGGCGCAGCGCGCCAGCCAGTCGAGCTCGGCCTGGCCGGGATCACCGCCTGCGCCGCTCATGATGTGGGTCAAAGGGGCCAGCACGGCACGGTTCTTGAGCCGCAATCCGGCTCGCTCGAAGTGGAAGCTGTCGCCCAGTGTCTTGTTCATCGTCCTCTCCCGGGATAGCAATGGCATGGCGGCCACTATAAACCCGGGACAGGAGGATATAATCAGGCACACAAGCAAGACATTCATTCCCAGCAAGACACAATAGGCCACCCCTCATGAGTCACCACAAGCTCGACACCCTCTACCTGATGCGCCTGCTGGTCGCCATCGTCCGCTGTGGCTCCTTCGCCGCGGCGGCGGCCCGCCTCGGCATCACCCCGAGCAAGGCGTCAAAAGATCTGCGCCACCTGGAGCAGAGCCTCGGCAGCGTGCTCCTGAGTCGCACCACCCGCCGGGTGCAACTGACCGACGCAGGAGAGCTCGCCTACCGCCAGGCTGACCAGATGATCGCCCTGCACGAGCAGTTGCTGGACGGCCTGCAGCGCCGCCGCTCGGCACTGTGCGGGGAGCTGCGCATCACGGCGCCGGATCTCTGGGGAGAAGTGGTGCTGACTCCGGTGCTGCTGCGCTTTCGCGCCGACCACCCGGAGGTGCGGATCATCGCCGACTTCAGCAATACCCCGGCCGACCTGCTGCGCGACAACCTGCACGTGGCGTTTCGCAGCACTGAGCTCGGCACCCAGCCCTACCTGGCGCGCCCTATCGCGGTGGACGATCTGGTGCTCTGCGCCAGCGCCGACTACCTCGACCGCCACCCGCCCCTCAGCACACCGCAGGATCTGCACCAGCACAGCCTCATCACCCGCAGCCAGGAGTACGGCCGCCACGAGCGCTGGCCCCTGCTTGCCCAGGGGCGCGAGATCCCTCTCGAGGTAGCGGGCGAACTGGCCTTCAGCAGCAAGAAGGCGATTCACCAAGGGATGCGCCAGGGACTGGGGATAGCCCGCCTGCCGCGCTACCTGGTGGCGGCCGAGCTGGCCGAGGGGGTGGTGCGCGAAGTGCTGCCGGACTATCGCCCCAAGGGGGCCCATTTCTACGCCCTCTATACCCAGCGCCGGGCCGAGTCGGCCCTGGTCGGCCACTTCCTCGACTACGTCATCGATGCGCTCACCCCTTCATGAGCAGATCACCAGGTGGTACTGCTTCTTGCCCCGGCGCAGCAGCAGGTAGCGGCCGAACAGCCGATCGTCGGCGGTAAGCGGCTCATCCCGGCGGATCGCACCGTTGACGCTGACGGCCCCCGCCGCCAGCAGCTCGCGGGCGATCCGCTTCGAGTTGGCCAGGCCGCACTCCACCAGCAGGGTCACCAGATCCGTTTCCCCCTTGATCGGGCTGCTTGGCATGCCATCTTGCGCCAGCTGGGCCAGATCGCTCTCCCCAAGGCGCGCTACCTCGCCACTGAACAACGATTCGCTGATGCGCTGCGCCGCCGCCAGCGCCCCCTTGCCGTGTACCAGTTCGGTCAGCTCGTCCGCCAGCACCTGCTGGGCCAGCTTGCGCCCCTGCCGCTTCGCATCCTCCGCCTCCAGCGTCTCAATCTCGGCCAGCGGCATAAAGCTGTAGTAGCGCAGGAAGCGGTAGACATCCTCGTCCGCGGTGCCGATCCAGAACTGGTAGAAGGCGTAAGGGGAGGTGAGCGCCGGGTCGAGCCAGATAGCACCCCCCTCGGTCTTGCCGAACTTGGTGCCATCGGCCTTGGTGATGAGCGGCAGCGTCATGCCATAGACCTGGGCCTGATGGAGGCGGCGGGTGAGGTCCATGCCGCTGGTGATGTTGCCCCACTGGTCGTTGCCACCGATCTGCAGGGTGCAGCCGAGGCGCTGGTTGAGCACGGCAAAGTCCTGGGATTGCAGCAGGGCGTAGGAGAACTCGGTGAACGAGATGCCCTGATCCGGACGGGCCAGGCGCTGGCGCACCGATTCGCGGGCCAGCATGGCGTTGACCGAGAAGTGCTTGCCGATGTCCCGCAGAAAATCGAGGGCGGACATCTGCCCCATCCAGTCGGCGTTGTTGACCAGCAGCGACGCCGCCAGCCCGTCGCTCGCCGGCAACAGGGCGCTTATCTGGGCCGACAGGCTGGCGACCCAGCCCTGCACCGTTTCGGCGCTGTTGAGGGTGCGCTCGCTTGCCTTGAAGCTGGGATCGCCGATAAGGCCGGTGGCCCCGCCCACCAGGGCCACCGGGGTGTGGCCCGCCAGCTGGAAGCGGCGCAGCATCAGCAGTGGCACCAGGTGGCCGATGTGCAGGCTGCCAGCGGTGGGATCGAACCCGCAGTAGACGGTGCGAGGGGTGGCAAGATGGTCGGCCAGCGCCACCGGGTCGGAATTCTGGGCCACCAGGCCGCGCTGGGTCAGCTCATCGAGCAGGTGAGGATTTGTCATGGAGGGCTCCAACAGCAAGAGAAAGAGGGCCATCCTCGCCATTTGCGGTGCTGGCAGATATGTCCCCCAGGGGACAGTTTTGCCACTCCCGTGCTAGCATCCTGCCATCGTGGGGAAACCATTCCCTGACCCGGAGCCCATCGCCATGCCCCTGTCTCCTGCCACGGATACCCTGAGCCTGACCGCCGCCGTCGATGCCCTGCACGGCAGCGGCTTCCCGGCAGCCCTGGTTCGCCTCATCCAGCAACAGGTGGCATTCGACTGTGCCCTGCTGCTCGGGGTGGGGGTGCGCCCCGTCTACCTCTACGACAACCTGCATCATCAGCGGGCCCTATTGTTCGACCGCTACCTCACCCGCCACTTCAGTCAGGATCCCTTCATGCAGGCGCTGGAGCAGGGGCTGGGTGCCGGGGTCTGGACCCTGTCGCAGGTGTCGCGGGGGCGGCTCGACCCCGAGTATCGCCACCACTTCTATCAGGCCACCGGCTGGCAGGAGGAGGTGGGGCTGATCCTGCCGGTGCGCGGCGGCCTCACCCTGATGCTGTTTCTGGGCCGCCTCGACAAGCGCAGCTCCCTCAGCCGTGACGAGCTGGTCAGGCTGGAGGCACTGTTCCCGCTGGTGCATTCGCTGTGTCGCCAGCACTGGCGGGAAGAGACACCCCGCCTGGCCCGCAGTCCGGCCAGGTCAGATGGCACTGACCTCAAGGGGGCGGTGGAGCAGGCTATCGCCAGTGTGGGGGGAGATCAGCTAACCCGGCGGGAGCGCCAGGTGGCGGGATTGCTGTTGCAGGGGCTGGATACCGAGGCCATTGCCGGTGCGCTCGGCATCGGCAGCGGCACGGTGAAGAATCACCGCAAGCATCTCTACGCCAAGTTGAACCTGCACTCCCGGGCCGAGCTGTTCAGCTTCTTCCTCAATCACCTCATCACGGCGCCAGCCGGCGCGCCCCCATAACAACACCACCCCGCCGGGGCGGGGTGGTTCAAACCATGGGCAACGCCGTCAGATGCGGCCCTGATAACGCAGCGGGAAGCGCCCCTGCCCATCGGGCTGGCCGAGGAAGGGGAGCCCCTGTTTCATCTGGTCCGGCAGCTCGGGACCCGGTTTCAGGGTGCCCTGGAACAGGTACTGGCGATTGGCCTGCAACTCCAGCTTGCCCAGCACCTGCAGCGCCTCCGAGCCCTGCTTGATCTCGGCCACCAGCCGGGAGTCGAGACAGGTGAGCGTGATCTCGGGATCCCCCAGGGCCAGCTTGCCCGCCGGGGTGTCCGCCTGTGCATCATACCAGTGAAGATCCCCGTAAAGGTTGTCGCACCAGGGAGTGCCCTGGGCAAACTGATCGATCTTGAGCTGCAACTGACCCGTCGCCGTCAACGGGAAGGGGGGTCTCATCGGCACCCGATCCAGCACCCAGGGGGCCGGCGCATTCAGGGTGATGTCGCGCCCGAAAGCGGCACCGTTCCAACCCAGGATCCCCTGCCCGTTGAGTCCGCTGCGCTCGCCAAAGCGCACCGACACCTCGGGCGCCAGCCGCAGCAGGGACCAGCCATCGAGATCCCAGCGCAACTGGGTGAGGGACTCGCTGGCATATTGCACCCGGGCGGCCTGACCGCTCCAGAGGGTGCCGCTCACCCCCTCCAGCCGCACCAGATTGGGGGGCAGAGGCAGATGGCGCACCACCAGGGATGCTGGCAACTGGGCCAGCAGGAAACCGAGATAGGCCAGCAGGAAGAGACTGGCGATCACTATTTTTCGCTTCATTGGGAACGACTCAACTGCAAACGTCTGACCTTGACCAGCCCGGGGGCCAACCCCTCGCGGGCCAGCTCGATGATCTGCACCTGGACGCCGTATTGATCCGAGAGGGTCGCAAGCCAGATCAGCAGATCATCGAACGGCACTGTGTCTATCCATACCTGCAGCTCCTGACCCTGGGGCTGCAAGCGGGCAATCTTGATCTTCTGGTTGAAGGCGGTACGGTTCACCACGCCGTCCAGGGTACCGCCGGTATCGATCTGGCGCCCCTGTCCCCCCTGCATCGCCAGCACCTCCTGTCCCTTCTCCTTGAGCCAGGCCAGGGTCTGCTGCTGGTTCACCACCTGCCGCTCGCGCTCGGCAATGCGATTTGCCACCGGCTGCCAGATCGCCCAGTAGAAGAGCCCGATGAGCAGCACGCTGCCCCCCACCGCCACCAGCCGCTGCTCGCGGGCACTGATGCCGCGCCACCAGCTCTGCAGTTTGTCCATCATGACGACCTCCCCTTGAGCACCAGCGCCCCTTCGACCTTGCCTTCGGTGCTTCGCACCTCACCCTGCTGCACCTCGAAGCGCTTGCCCGCCAGCTCGCGGAAACGTTCGATCTCGGTGAAGCCGGGGGCCGTCACCTGCAACCTCAGCTCGCCCCGGGCTGCATCGAAGCGCAGCACCTCGGGCTTGAGGCCGGGCACCTCGGCAAACACCGGGGCCAGCTCGGTCAGGAGCAACAGGACGCCATCCTGGGGAGCCTGCCCCAACTGCTGGAGGTGCTGGGTCATCTGGCTGCGCACGTTGACGATACGCGTCTCCCCCGGGAAGATCCGGGTGTAGACCTGCCGGATCTCCGCCTTGAGGGCCTTGTCCTGTTCCGCCAGCTGGTGCAGATGCACACCGCGCTGCACCAGGGCCACCAGCAACAATACGCCTGCCAGCACCGCCACCTTGCGCCACTGCAACCAGTAGCGGGCGTATTCGGTCTGGGGACGATAGGGCCCCTGCAACAGGTTGGCCTGGCAGGTCAGCGCCCCTTTCGCCAGCAACAGCATGGGCAGTTCCGGGTCAGCCCCCTGCCAGTTGCCCGCCGCCATGGCAGGGATGGGAGTATGGCAGTGAAGGGTGACGGGTTCGGTCTGCGCTGCCAGCAGCATGGCCAGCAGGGACTCCTCCGCCACTATGCCCTGACGGGGGCCCTGGCGGACCAGCCACTCCTCCCCCAGTTGCAGGGCTGACCAGCCATCGGCGGCGAGCGGCAGCGCCAGCACGTCGGGCAGCAGGTGCAGGGTCTTGAGCCCTGCCTGCTCCAGCCAACCGAGCCAGGACTGCATCTTCCCCTTGTCCACCGCCATCAGATCCACCTCGCGGCCCTGATGGCCGAGCACCACCAGGTGCAGATCGTCCACGTCTGAGGCGATCTGCTCCTCCAGCAGATAGGGCAGGGCCGCCGCACTCTGGCGGCTGTATTTGCCCGGCAGATTGACCCGCCGGAAGATAAGATCGCTGCCGGGCACCAGGGTCACCACGGGGCGACCACCGGCACGCTCCTGCAGCTCGCCGAGGGCGTGCGCCGAGGCCAGGATGCCGGAGGCGATGATCTCCTGCTCCTGCGCCGACCAGACCAGCCAGTGCACTGGCTGCTGCGCATTGGTCCCCAGACGGATGACCAGACTCTCGCTCACTAATGTCTCTCCTGCCATGCCCGCTCCTCCCTCAGGGGGGCGGGCGCACAGCCATGGGTTGCAGTCCAATCGGGGGATGCGCAGGTCAGCTGAAACCACCCCACGCCCCCTTGTTATTCGGCGCCGCCGCTCAGGCGACGCAACATCACCAGCTTGTTGTCCTTGCCACGCTGGAAGACGGTCTCAAGCCTGGCGCGGGTCTCCCCCACCTCCGCCAGCAGGCGGGCCTCGAAGAAGCTGCTCTTGATGTCCAGGGCGCCATCCAGCCCGGTGATGGCACCCGGCTGAACCTGCAACTGCTCCGTCATCTCCTGCTTGTTCTTCCACCCCTTCTTGGGGCGGCTGGTCAGCACCCGCTTGGCATCGTCCAGCCCGATCTTCCCCTGGTAGAGCCCCACCAGCAGGGCCGCCTGCTCCGGCCGGATGGTATTGATGTTCACCACCAGCTTGTCATTGGGCAGGGAGCACACATAGGGGGCCAACCGGGCGTACAGGCTGGCGCTCACCCCGCGCACCGCCCGCAGTTCGTCGGTGCCCAGCATCCGCTGGTTAGCCACCAGGTAGGGGGGATTGAGTCCCTCGTAGTAGGCATCCTCGGCCCCGTTGCTCGAGACCAGCTGGGTATCCTTGTCGGTCCAGTCACGGATGGCGTCCGTCAGCTGCACCGCTTCGTAATCATCCACCTCGAGCTGGGCGAGCAGGGCCCGGAACACCTTGAACTGGTAAGGCTGGGCGTCAAGATCGTCGCCGTTCTCCCCCTCCTTGAGGGGCACGCTCAGGCTGTTGAGGTTGAAGCAGGATTGCAGATCCCGCACCCGGCCCGAGAGAGTGCCATCCTCCACCGGGAAGACCCCGTCCTCCCGCGCCCAGTTCTGTCCCAGACTCACCCGATCCGGGTCGTCCTTGAAGTCCTGGTTCAGCACCTTGATCACCAGGGCCTCCGCCGACATGGCATACCACCAGGCCTGCTTGCCCAGGGTGAGGTTGGCGGTGCGACGCAGCTCCAGTTGCAGGCGGCCGCTCATGTTGCTGGCGACGATCACCATCACCGCGAGGATGAGCAGCACCACCAGCAGGGCCATGCCCCCCTGGCGGCCCAGTGTAGTGCGGGATCGGCCCCGGTCGCGCTTAATTGCCATTGTCCACTCGCTGGCCACCAGCACCGATCAGGAACTGGCGACGTCGAATAGTGCCGTCATCCTCCGTGACGGACAGGGGAAAACGACGATCAGTTACCATTCTCTGCCCTCTGGCCACCAGCACCGATCAGGAACTGGCGACGGATGGTGCCGTAGTCTTCAAGCTCCAGCTCCACCGCCAGCCCGTAGGGCAGCAGGTCGCGCTGGGTCCACTCCTCCTTCCACTGTCCCTTGTCGTAGAAATAGAGGCGCAGCGCCGTCACGCCAGTCAGCACGGGCTGAATGCGCGGCTCGGTGCCAATGGCCGGATCCGGATAGAGGTAGCTCAACCGCTCCAGGGTCTGCCCCTTGAGACGCCAACCCACCCGTTGCAGGCCGGAGCGCGGCAGTATGCCGTCCGGATTGAGCCAGCCGCCGCGAATGAAGGCCATGCCCCAATCATCGCTCTGCTGGCCGAAGCGGGACGCCGCCAGCAGCACCTTGTTGTTCTCGCCGTCGATGCGACCGCTGCGCGGCACCATCTGGGTGACGTCCCGCTCCAGCAGGCTGAAGGCGAGCTGCAGTTCCGAGAGACGGGCCTCCTTGCGCTTGGCCACCTCGTCGCTGGTCAGCACCCCTTGCAGCACCTGATAGGCCCCCAGGCTCAGGGTGGCGAAGATGGCGATGGCCACCAGCATCTCAAGCAGGGTAAAGCCGCGGTGGTGCAATGGGTGGGTGTTGCTCTGGATCATCGGCTGACACCGGCTCCGGATCATGGACGCACGTTGATGAATGTTCATCGGCTGAGATAGGTCCGGATCATGGCCACCGGGCTGTCGGCCTTGGGCGCGGTGCGCACTTCCATGTCCAGCGCCCTGAAGTTGCTGTCCGCCGTGGCGACGCCGCGATAGCGCCAGTACCAGGTCTGCCCGGCCATCTCCTCGTCCCCTTCCACCCAGCTGTCTCCCGGCCACTTGCCTTCGAGCTTCTGCTGCACCAGCTGATTCTCCACCACCCAGGTCGCCAGGGTCTTCTGCTCCAGATAATTGAGGCCGGCCAGGTGTTCGCTCGCGGTCTTCATCACCGCCAGCCCGGCGATGGCAAACACCGCCAGGGCCACCATGACCTCCAGCAGCGTCATGCCGCGCACCCGGGCGGGGCCGCCCGACAGGGCGGTGCGACGCGCTAGAGCGCTCCCTGCGGGCCTGGCGCTCTTCACTCTTCTTCCTCTTCATCCTGCAACAGGGAGAGACGACCGAACTCGTCCCCTCTGACGGTGCGCAGGTAATGCAGATCCTCGTCCTGCTGGCTCAGGGTCAGCACGAAGGGAGAGAGCTCTCCCCCCGGAAAGACCAGGATCTGGGGTGTCCGCTCACGCTCGTCCCGACCCTGCTCCTGGCGTTCGTCCGACGCAGTGCGCCAGTTGAAACCTTCCAGCTCCACCGCCAGGGTCATCCCCTCCGGCAACGTCACCGGCCCCAGCAGCTTGTCACCGGTCAGGGCGCGCCACTTGCGATCCTTGGGATCCCGGGACATAAACTGCCAGCCGTTCTCCTCGACCCGCAGCCCCAGCAGCCTGCCATCCATGACCGAATACTCCTGGGCCTGCTGCAGGGTCGCCATGAAGCGGCGCGCCTGCTTGTCGAGCTCCCGATCCCCCCTGGCGCCCCCCATGCTGAGGGTGACGGCGGTCGCCACCAGTCCCATCAACATGGCCACCAGCAACACTTCCAGCAGGGTAAAACCGGCCTGGTGACGGGCCCAAGAGGTCACCTTCATTCAGGCAGCCCCGGGGTAGCGCAGTGAGCACGACGCGGCGGAATCACTTATTGGAAGTCCTTCAGGTTCCAGTTGCCGATGTCGTCATCGGTCCCGGCTTCGCCGTCCATCCCCATGGAGAAGATGTCGATCTTGCCGAACTGGCCCGGGCTCAGCAGCTGGTACTGGTTGCCCCAGGGATCCTGCGGCAGGCGCTTGATGTAGCCCCCTTCACGGTAGCTGCGCGGCTCAGGGGATGCGGTCGGCTTGTTGACCAGGGCGTCCAGCCCCTGCTCGGTGGTCGGGTAGCGGTTGTTGTCCAGCTTGTACATGTCGAGGGCGTTTTCCAGCGCCACTATGTCGGAGACCGCTTTTTGCTGATCCGCCTTCTCCTTGTTGCCCATCAGGTTGGGCACCACCAGGCTGGCCAGGATCCCCAGGATCACGATGACCACCATCACTTCCAGCAGGGTAAAACCCGATTGACGACGCTTTTGCATGACTGACTCCCTAACGAAATGAGATGGCATGAGCCATCAACGATTAACTGTTAAACCACGATCGTTCGATGACGCCTGTCGGCTAATCGAACCTGCGGAGTTGATTGGATTGGTAGGTTCGAATAGCGAAGCGTATTCGAACGTCCGAACCTCACAAATTCACCATGTTGTTGAGCTCGAGGATCGGCTGCAGGATCGACATCACGATAAACAGCACCACCCCGGCCATGGAGACCACCAGCATGGGCTCGAACACCCCGAGGGCGATGTTCACCTGGGTTTCGAACTCCCTGTCCTGGTTGTCCGCCGCCCGCTCCAGCATGCTGTCGAGCTCGCCGCTCTGCTCGCCCGAGGCGATCATGTGCAGCATCATGGGCGGAAAAATTCTGGTTTCATCCAGCGACTTGCGCAGGCTGGTCCCCTCCCGCACCCGCTCGGTGGCCTCACCGATGCGCATGCGGGCATAGTCGTTGGAGAGCACTTCGCCAGCGATCTTCATTCCCTCCAGCAGGGGGACCGCGCTGGCGTTGAGGATGCTCAGGGTGCGGGCAAAGCGGGCGGTGTTGAGACCGCGGCTGACCCGACCGATCACCGGCAGGCGCAGTATCACCTGGTGCCAGCGACGACGACGCTTGTCGTCGGTCAGCCACCAGCGCCAGATCAGGCCGCCAATGCCAAGGAGCAGCAGGAACCAGAGGCCGTAGTGCTGCAACAGCTCGCTGGTGCCGATGAGGAAACGGGTGGTGCCCGGCAGTTGCTGGCCCATGTGTTCGAACTGGGCCACCACCTTGGGCACCACGGCGGTGAGCAGTATGGAGATGACCCCCACCGCCACCAGGGTGAGGACGATGGGATAGATCATCGCCTGCAGCAGCTTGGTGCGCATGTGCTGGCGCTGCTCGGTGTAATCGGCGAGACGGTTGAGCACCTTCTCCAGGTGACCGGACTTCTCGCCGGCCGCCACCATGGAGCGGAACAGCTGGTCGAACACATGGGGGAAGGCCCCCAGCGAATCGGCCAGGGAATACCCCTCCACCACCTTGCTGCGCACCGTCGCCACCAGGCTGCGCAGGTGGGCCTTCTCGCACTGTTCTGCGACCGCCTTGAGGGCCTCCTCGATGGTGAGACCGGCCCCCACCAGGGTCGCCAGCTGGCGGGTGATGAGGGCAAGCTCCGAGGTGGAGGCGCCGCGGCGAAACAGCACGAAGCGGTTCGCCTCCCGCTTGGCCTTCTCGGTGGTCTCGTTCACCTCGAGGGGGGTCAGCCCCTGCTCGCGCAGCAGCTGGCGCACCTGGCGGGCGGAATCCCCTTCCAGCACGCCGCTCTTGTTGCGCCCCTTTCCGTCGAGGGCCTTGTATTCAAATGCAGCCATCTCAGTCTTCCCGGGTCACGCGCAGCACCTCTTCGAGGCTGGTCTGCCCCTTGAGCACCTTGTCGATGCCGTCGCGGCGGATGCTGGGGGTATGACCCCGGATCAGACGCTCGATGGCGAGCTCGCCGCTGGCGCTGTGGATCGCCTCGCGCACCGCCTCGTCCACCACCACCAGCTCGTGGATGCCGGTCCGGCCGCGATAGCCGGTGTGGTTGCACTGCTCGCAGCCCACCGGACGCCAGATCTGCTGATCCGGCGCAAGCTCGATGCCCATGGCAACACGCTCCTGCTCGGTGGCAGGGTGCGGTGCGCGGCAATCCGGGCAGAGGGTGCGCACCAGCCGCTGGGCCAGTACCGCCAGGAGCGACGAGGAGAGCAGGAAGGGCTCGATCCCCATGTCCCGCATCCGGGTGATGGCGCCGATGGCGGTGTTGGTGTGCAGGGTCGACATCACCAGGTGACCGGTGAGGGATGCCTGCACCGCGATCTGGGCGGTCTCGAGGTCACGGATTTCCCCCACCATCACCACGTCCGGATCCTGGCGCAGAATGGCGCGCAGACCCCGGGCGAAGGTCATGTCCACCTTGCTGTTGACCTGGGTCTGGCCCACCCCTTCGAGGTCATATTCGATGGGGTCTTCGACGGTCAGGATGTTGCGATCCCGGGAGTTGATCTCCGAGAGGGCCGCATAGAGGGTGGTGGACTTGCCCGAACCGGTCGGGCCCGTCACCAGGATGATGCCGTGAGGCTTGCGAATGAGTTCGCTGATGATGTTGCGGTTGGCCAGCGTCATGCCGAGCTGCTTGAGCTCGAGGCGCACGTTGTTCTTGTCGAGCAGTCGCAATACCACCCGTTCACCGTAGCTGGACGGCATGGTGGAGACCCGCACGTCCACCGCCCGGCCGCCGATGCGCAGTGAGATGCGGCCATCTTGCGGCACCCGCTTCTCGGCGATGTCCATGCGCGACATCACCTTGATGCGCGACACCAGCAGGGAGGCGAGCTTGCGATGGGGGCGCAGGATCTCCCGCAGCACCCCATCGATGCGAAAACGGATCACCAGGGCCCGCTCGAAGGTCTCGATGTGGATGTCGGACGCCTCTTCTTTTATCGCCTCGCTCAACATGGCATTGATGAGGCGAATGATGGGGGCGTCGTCGTCGGCATCCAGCAGATCCTCGCTCTGGGGCAGCTCTTCGGCCAGGGCAAAGAAGTCCATCTCGTTGCCGAGATCCTCCATCAGCTGACGCGCCTCGGAGGAGTCACGCTGATAGTGGGCCATCAGGAGCGTCTCGAACTCGTCGTTGCCAAGCTGCTCCACCGCGAAGGCACAGCCCGCCACCCGTCGCACCTCCAGCAGGGTCTGGGGGGAGATCCCCTGACGACAGAGCAGCACCGGGGCACCCTGGCGCTCGGTCAGGATGGCCCCGAAGTTGCGGGCAAACGCGAACGGCAGTTCCGGCAGGGGAGCCGGCAGCTCGCTGCCATCGAGCTGGTAGGCGGCCATCAGGGCTTGCTCTGCACGAAGGGCTGCTCCTGCACCTGGGCGCGCACGCCGGTGGCGGTCGCCTGCTGCTGGGCCTGCATTCTCTGGATCTGCTGCTGCACCTCGGGGGACATCATCACGTCCTGGCCATAGGCGGGCAGCACCTGGCGAGCCGGCGAGGTGGCATAGCCCTCTTCCGCAGCCCGGCTCAGCTGTTCGGCCCTGAACAGGGTGTACTTGTTGCTGGAGACCCCGGAGTAGACATTGGCGTCACGCAATATGGTCGGGCGGATGAAGACCATCAGGTTGCGCTTGGCGGTGGAGGTCTTGGAGGAACGGAACAGGTAGCCCAGCACCGGAATGTCCCCGAGCAGGGGCACCTTGGAGATCTGCTCCTGGGTCTGTTCGTCCATCAGGCCGCCCAGCACCACTGTCTCGCCGCTCTTGACCAGCACGGCGTTCTTCACGGTGCGGGTATCGAAGGTGGGGCCCAGGTTGGCGGTCCCGGTCGCCTGCTTCTGTGCCACGCTGGAGACCTCCTGCTCGATGTTGAGCAGCACGGAATCTCCTTCGTTGATCTGGGGCGTCACCACCAGCTTGGTCCCCACCGTCTTGCGCTCTATGGTGTTGAACACCTGATCGCTGGTGGTGGAGCTCTGGGAGCCGCTCTGCACCGGCACTTCCTGACCGACGTTGAAGGAGGCCTCCTTGTTGTCCATGGTGACGATGCTCGGGGTGGAGAGGATGTCGTTCTTGCTGTTGGTGGAGAGCGCCGTCACCAGCGCCGCCCAGTCCCCGTGATAGAAGCCTGCCGCCATGCCGCTGAAGCTGCCCGCCAGGGATGACAGGCCGTCGGTGTTGCCGTTGTCTTTGTAATCCTTGGCGGCGATGGCCAGGGAGCCGATGGGCAGACCGGTGTCGGTGAACTGGGTGCCGCCGCCATTGGTGTTGGCCCACTGCACCCCGAGGTTCATGCCGTCACCATCCGATATCTCGACGATGATGGCCTCCACCAGCACCTGGGCACGACGAATGTCGAGCTTGGCGATGACCTGCTCCAGCTCGGCCATCACGTCCGGCTGGGCGGTGATCACCAGGGCATTGGTGGTCTCGTCGGCGGAGATGGCGAGCTGGCCGCCGCCGATGCTGGCGCCGCCCGTGGCCGTGGCAGCCGCCCCGCCCTTCTTGTCGGCGGCGATGCTGGAGCTGACCCCCTTGAGGACGTCCACCAGATCCTTGGCCTTGCCATATTTCAGGTAGAAGACCCGGGTGTTGCCCTGGCTCTGCAGATCCCGGTCGAGCTGGCGCACCATCTGGATGATGCGGGCACGGGCCTTGGGCTCGCCGCTGATGACCACGGAGTTGGTGCGCTCGTCGGCCACCACCTTGGGGGAAAGCAGCAGCGAGGCGTTGGCCCCCTGATTGCTGCCATCCTTGTTGAGGTTGGTCACCAGCCGCACCATCTCGCCGGCGGAGGCGAACTTGAGCTTGATGACGTCCATGTCCTGATCCCCCGCCTTGTCCACCCGGCGAACCACCTCCACCAGGCGGTTGACGACGGCGGCGCGGCCAGTGATGAGCAGCACGTTGGAGGGCTCGTAGTGGACCACGTTGCCGCCGCCGGCGTTGTCGTTGAGCTGACGCAGCAGGGGGGCCAGTTCACGGACCGAGACATTGCGCACCGGCACGACCCGGGTCACCATCTCGTCACCCACGCCGGGGTTGGTGTCATCCACCACGGGGATGGCCGAGGTCTTGGCATCCTTGGAGCGCACTACCTTGAGCACGCCGTTGTTCATGGGCACCACGGCAAAGCCGTAAACGTCGAGCACGCTCAGGAAGAACTGGTAGTACTGATCCTCGTTGAGCAGGTCATAGCTGCGCACGTTGATCTTGCCGCGTACCGATGGCTCTATGATGATGGTTTTGTTCAGGTTCTTGCCGACCGTGTTGATGAACTCCTCGATGTCGGCGTTCTTGAAACTGGCGGAATACTCGGTGGCCCAGGCAGAACCGGCCATCATCAAGGCTGCCGCCATGGTGGCCAGACGCCAGCCCTTCCCTTTATTTGTCATTCTTGGTGCTACTCCAATTCATTATTCTGACAAGCCGACATAGACGTCGTAGAGCTGTCCTTGCCGCTCGACGGTGACGGTCATTTCCGTGGCGCCCGCCACCTGCTGCATCGCCTGCATGGCCTGGGCGTTGTCACGCAGATCCAGGCCGTTGATGCTGACCGCCAGATCGTTGGCGACCAGTCCGAGTTGATTGAACAGTTCCGGATTGCGACCCGGGTTGAGGCGATAGCCGGTCATGCGACCGTCCACCCGGACCGGAGAAATATTGAGGTAATCGGTGATCTTGCCCGGGTTGCCCAGCAGTTCGCTGCGCACGGAGGAGAGCCCCTCCTGGCGGGCCGGTTTGGGCAGGGGCTTGCCATACTCTTCCCCGTCCAGCATCAGGGTCTCGTCACGGCCGTCCCGGGCGATGATGACCCGATCGGCAAACACCTGGCGTATCCTGGCCTGGGTACCGTCGATGTAGTCCCCGATGCCGTAAGAGTTCTGTGTCCCGTTGTGGGCGATGATGGCGATGGACTTGGCGGGATCCGAGCTTGCCAGCACCCCGTTGAGCTGGGCATTGAGCTGGGTTTTCGGGGCATCCGCCGCCACCGTCTCTGCCGCCTTGTCCGCCTGGGGTTGCAGCGCCTTGCCAAAGAGAGAGAGGCGGCTGAGGTTGCCAAGATCGAGGCGATCGCCGCCACTCCCCTGCACCGAGGTGACCGAGGGTTGCCAGGGGGTCAGGGGAGCGGGCTGGGCCAGTTCGTACAGGCGCCAGGTGAGCACGGCACACTGCTGGGCCAGCAACAGCAGCAGAAGCCAGAACAGGGGCTGGCTGAAACGGGAAAGTGGCATGGCCTTGCAGCGAGCCAGAAGGGAAGTCAACAAATCATCCCTGAACGGTAGCGTCATCTTTCTCAAAATTGTCTGGCATCCAAGTCGGTTGGCTATTGTGTACGGCAATGGACCCAGAGACAACCGACCGGATGGGACCAAGGGGTGAAAATTCAGTTTCCGTCACACCCGGATGCCCCCTGTTTCTATCCCGGGGCCCGCCTCTGGTATAATCAGGCACCTTTTCAGCCATCCCGGAGCCGATCCATGTCGAATCCAGCACAAAGCAGCACTCAGGTCCGTCTCGACAAGTGGCTGTGGGCCGCCCGCTTTTACAAGACCCGCAGTCTGGCGCGGGATCAGATCGACGGCGGCAAGGTGCACTACAACGGCCAGCGCACCAAGCCGGGCAAGGCGGTCGAGGTCGGCGCCCTGGTTCGATTCTGGCAAGGCCAGGACGAGCGGGAGGTGCGGGTGCTCGAGGTGAGCGAGCAGCGCAAATCCGCCCCGCTGGCCCAGCAACTCTATGAAGAGACAGAGGCCAGCCTGAAGAAACGGGCCGAAAACAGCGAAGCCCGCCGCTTCAACAGCCAGTTTGCCCCAAGCCCGGAGCGCCGACCCGACAAGCAGGAGCGACGCCAGCTTATCCGGGTCAAGCAATCCTAATCCGCGTCTGTGGCCCCTTTATGACGACAGGTGGAGGAATTAGTTCCTAACCACCTGTTTAACAATGTGTTTATTTTTCCCCAAGAACATCCTAGGAAACCATGATGAGTAACCAAGACCTCCTGTATCGCTATCTGTTCGAAGAGTACGAAGTGCGTGGGGAGCTGGTCCAGCTGGATCGTACCTACCGCCACATCATCGACGCCCAGAACTACCCGGTACAGGTGCAGCACCTGCTGGGCGAGCTGCTGGTTGCCACCAGCCTGCTGACCGCCACCCTCAAGTTCGAAGGCTCCATCACGGTGCAGCTGCAGGGGGACGGTCCGGTGCGTCTGGCCGTCATCAACGGCGACAACAACCAGCAATTGCGCGGCGTGGCACGCTATGAAGGGGAACTGCCGACGGACGGCAAGCTGCAAAGCCTGATCGGCAACGGCCATCTGGTCATCACCATCACTCCGGATCAGGGAGAGCGCTATCAGGGCATCATCGCCCTGGAGGCCGACACCCTGGCGGCCTGCCTGGAGCACTACTTCGCCCAGTCCGAACAACTGGCCACCCGCCTCTGGATCCGCACCGGCCACCACGAGGGCGAGCCCCGTGCGGCGGGCATCCTGCTGCAGGAGCTGCCGGCCCAGAGCGAGGATCACAGCGAAGATTTCGACCACCTGGTCCAGCTCACCACCACCATCAAGGACGAAGAGCTGTTCGGTCTGGACGCGGAAGAGATCCTCTACCGCCTCTACCACCAGGACAAGGTACGGGTGTTCGATCCCCAGGCCATCGAGTTCCGCTGCACCTGCTCCCGCGCCCGTTGCGAAGGGGCCTTGCTGCAGATAGACAAGGAGGAAGCGGTATCCATGGTGCAGGAGCTCGGCAAGATCGACATGCACTGCGATTACTGCGGCGCCCACTACGAATTCGACGGGATAGACATCGAAACCCTGTTCAGCAGGGCTCCCGGTAATGATGCAAACCAGTTACACTAATCAAAGGCGGGCAAAACCCGCCTTTAACTTAAATAACAAAAAAATACCCTATTTTATAAAGTTTGATGGCGATCGCTAAAAACTACCACCTAGGTGGTAGCATGAACGTCAGATAGAACCCTACACACCTCTGAACCCAGGAGAATACAATGACAATCGTGGTAGAACCCACCCTGGCCCAACAACTGAAGCTGGACCAATACGGTATCAAAAACAGCCAGGAAATCGTTCGCAACCCCTCCTATGAGCAGCTTTTCGCTGAAGAGACCCGCTCAGACCTTGAGGGCTTCGAACGTGGCGTCGTCACCGAGCTTGGCGCCGTCAACGTCAACACCGGCATCTTCACCGGCCGCTCCCCTAAAGATAAATATATCGTCAAAGATGCCACTACCCAGGATACTGTGTGGTGGTCTGACCAGGGTAAAAACGATAACAAGGCGATTACCCCGGAAGTGTGGTCACATCTGAAAGGGCTGGTCACCAAACAGCTCTCCGGCAAGCGTCTGTTCGTGGTGGACGGCTTCTGCGGCGCCAACCCGGACACCCGCCTGGCGGTGCGCATCATCACCGAGGTGGCCTGGCAGGCGCACTTCGTGAAGAACATGTTCATCCGCCCGAGCGAAGAGGAGCTGAAGACCTTCAAACCGGACTTCGTGGTGATGAACGGTGCCAAGTGCACCAACCCGAACTGGAAGGAGCAAGGTCTCAACTCCGAGAACTTCGTCGCCTTCAACATGACCGAGAAGATGCAACTCATCGGCGGCACCTGGTACGGTGGCGAGATGAAGAAGGGCATGTTCTCCATGATGAACTACTTCCTGCCCCTGCGCGGCATCGCCTCCATGCACTGCTCCGCCAACGTGGGCAAGGATGGGGACGTGGCCATCTTCTTCGGCCTCTCCGGCACCGGCAAGACCACCCTCTCCACCGATCCCAAGCGTCAGCTGATCGGCGATGACGAGCACGGCTGGGATGATCACGGCGTGTTCAACTTCGAAGGGGGCTGCTACGCCAAGACCATCAAGCTCTCCGAAGAGGCCGAGCCGGACATCTACCACGCCATCCGCCGCGATGCGCTGCTGGAGAACGTGACCGTGGCCGCCGATGGCACCATCGACTTCGACGACGGTTCCCGCACCGAGAATACCCGGGTCTCCTACCCCATCTATCACATCGACAACATCGTCAAGCCGGTCTCCAAGGCGGGTCACGCCACCAAGGTGATCTTCCTGACCGCAGACGCCTTCGGTGTGCTGCCCCCGGTCGCCAAGCTGACCAAGGAGCAGACCAAGTACCACTTCCTGTCCGGCTTCACCGCCAAGCTGGCCGGTACCGAGCGCGGCATCACAGAGCCGACCCCGACCTTCTCCTCCTGCTTCGGCGCGGCTTTCCTCAGCCTGCACCCGACCAAGTACGGCCAGGAGCTGGTGAAACGGATGGAAGCGGCAGGGGCTGAAGCCTATCTGGTCAACACCGGCTGGAACGGCACCGGCAAGCGGATCTCCATCAAGGATACCCGTGGCATCATCGACGCCATCCTGGATGGTTCCATCGAGAAGGCGCCGACCAAGGTACTGCCGGTGTTCAATCTGGAAGTGCCGACCGAGCTGCCGGGCGTCAACCCCGCCATCCTGGATCCGCGAGACACTTACGCCGACCAGGCCGAGTGGGATGCCAAGGCGGCCGATCTGGCCGGGCGCTTCATCAAGAACTTCGAGCGCTTCACCGACAACGACGAAGGCAAACGCCTGGTCGCGGCGGGCCCGCAGTTGTAAGAAACGCGCCTCGCGTCTCGCAATCCCGTACCGGTCAGCCCTGCTGGCCGGTATTTTTTTGGCCGATGCGCGGCATATGGCTCCCGCCAAGCCTTGCCTTGACGGCCCTTGCGCGTTAGATTCAGCCAAACTTTATACAATATACAATTTTGCAACCTGCCCGTGACCCCAGCATGACCCCACCTTACAAGACCCGAACCCAGATGGTGATGGAGAACCTCCGCGGCCGGATATTGCGTGGCGAGTTTGCTGCGGGCGCCCCCCTGCGCCAGGACGCCATCGCCAAGGAGCTGGCGGTGAGCCGCATCCCGGTGCGGGAAGCCCTGATGCAACTGGAAGCGCAGGGGCTGGTGAAGTTCGAGGCCCATCGCGGCGCCGTGGTGACCATGCTGGATGCCTCGGCCATCGAGGAGCTCTTTTATTTGCGGGCACTGCTCGAAGCCGATACCCTGTTCCACGCCGTCGACCTGATGACGGAGGAGACCTTCGCCCAGGCGCAAGCCATCCTCGCCCAGTTTGATCTGGCGCTGGAGTCTGGCACCCAGATCGAACACTGGGCCGAGTTGAATCACCGCTTTCACGCCACCCTCTACCAGGCAGCCAATCGCCCCCAGGCACTGGACCTCATCGCCCAGATCAATCTGAGCTGCGACCGCTATGTGCGTTTCGAACTGCTGTTCGCCCAGGGCGGCGTGGACAAAGCCGAGCGGGAGCACGCCCGACTCCTTGAACTGTGCCGCGCCCGGCGCAAGCACGAAGCAGTGGTACTGCTCAAGCAACACATCGAGGCGGCAGGCCAATCGATCAGACAGATCCTGGCAAGCGGCCACCATCAATGAACACTCACATCACCACAAGCTGGCAATAACGACATGAACCATTTCGAGATTATTGAAACCCGCGTCGCCCAGGTCAGGGCCACACTGGCCACGCTGGAGCTGGACGCCTTCATCGTTCCCCACGACGACGAGCATCTGGGGGAGTACATTCCCGCCTATGCCGAGCGGCTGGACTGGATCACGGGTTTCAACGGCTCCGCCGGGCTCGCCATCATCATGGCGCATCGGGCGGCCCTGTTCATCGACGGTCGTTATACCGTGCAGGCGCGCATGCAGGCGCCGGCCGAGCTGTTCGAGTTTCTCCACCTCAATGAAGACCCCCACGTGCAGTGGCTGGCGGAGCAGTTGCCCTCAGGCTCCCGGGTCGGTTTCGATGCTCGCCTGCACAGCCTGGCCTGGTATCAGAACGCCAACGCCGTGCTGGCCGATCACGGCATCGAGCTGGTACGCATCGACGAGAACCCCATCGATCTGCACTGGAGCGATCGTCCCGCTCCGACCAAGAGCCCTGTCATCCTCTACAGCGAGGAGCTGGCGGGCCAGTCCAGCCAGGCCAAGCGCGAAATGCTGGCCAGCGATCTGCGCAAGCGCGGGCTGGATGCGGTGCTGCTGACCCAGGCCGAGCCCATCAACTGGCTGCTCAACCTGCGTGGTCGCGACGTGGAACGCCTGCCGGTGGTGCTGGGCTTTGCGGTGCTCTACGCCAACACCACCATGGATTTCTTCGTCGATACCGACAAGATCGACTGCTTCGCCTTCAGCCAGCACGTGGGGCAGGATGTCTCCGTCTACCCCATCGACAAGCTGGGTGACGTGTTGCAGCGCATCGGCGAAGATCAGCAGAAGGTGCTGGCCGACCCCAACACCGCCAACGCCTGGACCCAGCTCGTGATGGAAGAGGCAGGCGCCATTCTGGTGGCCGGCCAGGATCCCACCATGCTGCCCAAGGCGTGCAAGAACCCCGTGGAGCTGGCCGGCATGCGCGCCGCCCATCTGCGCGACGGCGTTGCCGTCACCCGCTTCCTGGCCTGGCTGGATCGCCTGATCGCCAGCGGCGAGTTCGACGGTGTGGACGAAGGCACCCTGGCAGACCAGCTGGAAGCCTTCCGCCACGAGCAGGAGCACTATGTGGAGCCGAGCTTCGACACCATATCGGCACTCGGCCCCAACGCCGCCATGTGCCACTACCGCCACACCAACGGTACCCCGCGGGCCTTCGGCCAGGACAGCATCTATCTGGTGGACTCCGGCGCCCAGTACCTGGACGGCACCACCGACATCACCCGCACCGTCAAGGTGGGTGAGGTGACCGACGAGCACAGGGCCATGTTTACCCGGGTGCTGCAGGGTCATATTGCCCTGGATCAGGCCCGCTTCCCCCGCGGTACAGCCGGCATCCAGCTCGACGTGCTGGCCCGCATGCCCCTGTGGCAGGCCGGCTACAACTACGACCATGGCACCGGCCACGGGGTCGGCCACTTCCTCAGCGTGCACGAAGGCCCGCAGCGCATCGCCCCCAAGGGCAGCCTGGTGGCCCTGCAGCCGGGCATGGTGCTCTCCAACGAGCCGGGCTACTACCGGGAAGATGCCTTCGGCATCCGCTGTGAAAACCTGGTGGTGGTGACCGAACAGGAGGCCCGTGGCGAGCTGCCGATGCTGGGCTTCGAGCGACTGACCTATGTGCCGTTCGACATCCGCCTCATCGATCGCAGCCTGCTGAGTCCGGCGGAGTTCCGCTGGATCAACGAATACCATGCGGAGGTCTACCGCCGTCTGAGTCCGCTGCTGGAGGGCGAGGATCTCGCCTGGCTGGAGCAGGCAACCAGCCTCCTCTGATGACACAGGGCCTGCGGGCCCTGTTTCTTTATCTGCGACATGCCACAAATGCCCCCCTTGCATCGACTCCCCGCCCCTTCTACCCTGTGCCTCCTTTTTGGCTGCCCCGCAGCAGAGACCCGATCAGAGGAGCCCCGATGCACTCGTCCCCCGTATTGCGCCTTGCCACCCACACCGACATGCACGCCATCTGGCAGATAGATGCCGATGTCTTCGGCGAGGATGTCTACCCCGGTTTCTTCTTTCGCCAGGCCATGGATCTGTGGCCCGAACTGCTGGTCGTCGCGGAACGGGAAGGCCGGCTGCTGGGCTATGCCCTCGGGGGGCTTGGTCAGGATCGGTCGCAGGGCTGGCTGCTCTCCCTCGCAGTGCGTCCCGAAGCGCGCGGCTTCGGCCTGGCCGAGCAAATGATGTTGCAGGTGGAGCAGGCTCTGGCGCATTTGCAGGTTGCCCGGGTGAGGCTGACCGTGGATCCCGCCAATCCGGCCCAGCGCCTCTACTTCAGGCTGGGTTATCAGCAGTTGGCAGAAGAGAGAGGCTACTTCGGGCCGGGCGAGGATCGCCTGCTGCTGGAAAAAGCCCTGACCTGACCATCCACCACCGGCACGGGAGCCTTCCGGCCACATAATTGGTTACACTTTGCGGGTTTAATGCGCAATCTGGTTGGCGTAAAGTGCAATTCATCACCAGATTAATCCGATGCCCGCCCAGGAGGCCCATCATGTTCAAACGTATTGCTCTCGTCACCCTGCTGGCGGCCACCACCGCCATCACCGGCTGTGCCAACAGCGACGTCTACTCCGGCGATGTCTACACCAAGGATCGCGCCAAGCAGGTACAGACCGTCAGCTATGGCACCATCCTCTCCACCCGCCCCGTCAAGATCCAGGCCGATGAGAACTCCCTGATCGGCACCATTGGCGGTGCCGTGGTCGGCGGCCTGCTCGGCAGCACCATAGGCGGCGGTCGTGGCAGTGACATCGCGGCGGCCGGTGGCGCCATTGCGGGTGCGGCGGCCGGCAAGGCGGCAGGGGACAAACTCAACCAGGTTGACGGGGTCGAGCTCGAGATCAAGAAAGAGAACGGCGAATCCATCGTGGTGGTACAAAAGGCCAGCCCCACCTTTGTGCCTGGCGCCCGGGTCCGCATGACCCAGGGCAACGGCACCATCAACGTGGCCGTGGTGAACTGATAGCGCCGCTCAAGGTGCAACTGCCATGAAAAAGGTGAGCCCGGGCTCACCTTTTTGCGCTCTGCACCACCGAGGATTCACTCCCCCAGATGCAGCCAGGCCGCGATGGACAACTGCAGGCCCACCAGGTCGGCATGGTGGAACAGGGCATGCAATGATGCACGATCCCCGGCCACCTGCATCATCAGACGCTGTTGCGCCTGCAGGCCGGCCAGCCAGGAGGGGGGCACCGTCAGCGTGCCTGCCGCCTCGGCAACCAGGGATACCCCCTCGAGCAGAGCATGCAGCGCCCGTTGTTGTTCGCCAGCATCGTCACTCTCGAGCCAGAGCTGCTCATGATACTGCCAGTGCTGCATACCCAGGGTAATGCTGGCCTTCTGATCTTTGCCCTCAATCCTTTGCAGGGGCTGCACGGCCAGTGGTTTGCCAAGCCCAGCCAGCCTGTATCCGCGCTGCGCCTTGGACTGGGCACCCAGCCGCAATCCTCCCAGCGCCGCCAGCTTGCTCGCCAGGGTGAACAGGGCGCGGGCATCACCGGATTTCAGCTCCAGCTCCAGCTCGTCGATCCCGGTACGCCCCAGGGCACCGGCAATCTCCCCCTGATCCCAGGCCAGCTCGATCTCGGCATCTCCGAATGCGATCAGCCAGTGGCGGCGCAGGAAATCGGTGCTGAACTGGGCCACCAGACGGCTCTGGAGTTCATCGCGCACCGCCAGACTCGGCCAGATATCGGCAGGAAAGGCAGACAGGGTCGGAATGGTGCCCTCTACCGGGGTGTTGTACTCGGGTCTGGCGTGCAATCCGCCCACGACCTGCCCCCGGCACTTGATGGTCTGCTCGGAAAAATCATCGCTGCGACGAATGCGCAACCCCATCTCGAGCCCACGCAAACCCAGATCGGGCGTGTCGAAATAGACGTTGCCAAGAGCGGCTTGATTGGAAGAAATAATCTCTAGTGAATTCAGAAGGTTGGAGAGGGATTCTTGAATATTGCTGGTGACGAAAAACTTTATCTCGATCTCAGTTTGCATAGTCATTCCGGGCTGGCGGGCAACTTTGGGGGGCATGTTCAGGGTCGCGAGGATATAATGCCAGCGACAGTTCACGATTAATTCACGGTTTTATTGATGGCACAGTTCGGTTACCATGCGCCCCTCATAAAATCGTATCGAGTGTTTTTTCACCGACACAGGTTTGGCCATGCCAGTAAATACTATTTTGGGTCTTTTTGCCAAGTCCCCCATCAAGCCGCTGCAGAAGCATATCGTCAAGGTTCACGTGTGCTGCGAACAGCTCATTCCCTTCTTTGATGCCGTCGCTGAAGACCGCTGGGAAGATGCCGAGAAGATCCGGCAACAGATCGCCCAGCTGGAAAAAGAAGCGGACATCCTCAAGCGCGAAATCCGCTTGAAACTCCCCCGCGGCCTGTTCCTGCCGGTCGCCCGTACCGATCTGCTGGAGCTCTTGACCCAGCAGGACAAGATTGCCAACCGTGCCAAGGATATTTCCGGTCGCATGCTTGGCCGCAAGATGGAATTCCCCACCGAGATGCGCGCCGATTTCATGGCCTATCTCAAACGCTGTATCGATGCGACCGCCCAAGCCGAAAAAGCCATCGGAGAACTCGATGAGCTGCTCGAAACCGGCTTTAAAGGACGTGAAGTTGAAATGGTTGCCGAGATGATCCACCAGCTGGATCTCATCGAGGACGATACTGACACCATGCAGATCGGACTGCGCCAACAGCTGCAAGCCGTTGAGCACAAATACAATCCGATCGACGTTATGTTCCTCTACAAGATCCTCGAATGGGTAGGTGACCTGGCTGATCAGGCAGAGCGCGTTGGCGCCCGTCTGGAATTGATGCTGGCTCGTTCGTAATCGACTGACTGGGTAAACACTACTAATGGACATTATCGCAAATTACGGCACCACCCTGGTGCTCGTGGCGGCCTTGTTCGGCTTTTTGATGGCCTGGGGCATTGGTGCGAACGACGTCGCCAACGCCATGGGCACATCGGTCGGCACCAAGTCCCTGACCATCCGTCAGGCGATCATCATCGCCATGATCTTCGAGTTCGCCGGTGCCTATCTGGCCGGTGGCGAAGTGACGGCCACCATCCGCAGCGGCATCATCGACAGCAACGCCTTTGCCGACACGCCGGATCTGCTGGTGCTCGGCATGATCGCCTCCCTGCTGGCTGCGGGTCTGTGGCTGATCCTGGCCTCCTATTTCGGCTGGCCCGTCTCCACCACCCACTCCATCATCGGCGCCATCGTGGGCTTCGCCGTGGTGAGCATCGGTCCGGAAGCGGTACAGTGGAACAAGTTTGGCGGCATCGTCGGCTCCTGGGTAGTCACGCCGGCCATCTCGGGCATCATCGCCTACTTCATGTTCATCAGCGTGCAGAAGCTCATCTTCAACACGGACAACCCCCTGGACAACGCCAAGCGCTATGTCCCCTTCTACATGTTCCTGACGTCCCTGGTCATCTGCCTGGTCACCATCAAGAAGGGGCTGACCCACGTCGGTCTGCACCTGAGCAATGGCGAGGGCGCCCTGCTCTCCGTCGCCATCTCCATCGCGGTGGCGTTTGCTGGCTGGATCTATATCCGCGGCCAGCAGTACAACCCGAAAGATGACAGCAAGATGCACTTCGCCAACGTGGAGAAGGTGTTCGGCATCCTGATGATCATCACCGCCTGCGCCATGGCCTTCGCCCACGGCTCCAACGACGTGGCCAACGCCATCGGTCCGCTCTCTGCAGTCGCCTCCATCGTGGCGGCCGGCGGCGAGATCGGCGGCAGCTCCCACATCGCCTGGTGGATCCTGCCCCTTGGCGGCATCGGCATCGTCATCGGTCTGGCCACCATGGGCGAGAAGGTGATGGCGACCGTCGGCACCGGCATCACCCACCTGACCCCGAGCCGTGGCTTCGCCGCCCAGCTGGCCACTGCCGCCACCGTGGTGATCGCCTCCGGCACCGGTCTGCCCATCTCCACCACCCAGACCCTGGTGGGTGCCGTCATGGGCGTCGGTCTGGCACGGGGCATCGCGGCCCTGAACCTGGGCGTGCTGCGCAACATCGTGGTCTCCTGGGTCATCACCCTGCCCGCGGGCGCCATCCTGGCCATCGCCATCTTCTACGTGCTGCAGGCCTGCTTCTCCTGAGCAGCCCACGCCGCACGACAAAAAGCCCGGGTCATTGACCCGGGCTTTTTTATGCTTCGCGCATATCACGCCGTCTATTCAGCGTCGATCGGTTGCGGCGTTTACTCCTCGATAAAGGTCCACTCGTCGCGCACCCGGCTGATGGCATCAAGCCGCCGCTTGGCAAGCTGCTCGCGGATTGCCTCCCCCTTGAAGCCGGCCGCCACTATCTCCTTGACCGGCACAGCCTGCGCCGCCTCCAGGGCCTGAGCGACATAGTCCGGCTGGCTGTAGACCTTCTCTTCGAAGCCGGTACGACCATGGAAGTCGGCGCGACAGGCATCGAGCAGCTGGGCAAAGCGCTCCGGTCTGCGCCAGGCATCAGCCTTGTCGAATACCTTGAGCAGGGTCGCGGGTTTGAGCTCGAAGGCTATATGGATATGGGTATGCAGGTCGCTCACCAGCAGCGCCAGATCGCGACACTCGTTCGGCACCCGGAAGCGCTCGCAAAAATCCCGAATGAGCGGCAACCCCTTCTGGCCATGGCCGTGATGGCTCGGCCAGAAGGCGGGCGGGGTCAGCCCCTTGCCAAAGTCGTGGCAGAGGGACGCGAAGCGCACGGTCAGTTCGGGGGAGAGACGACATGCCTGCGCCAGCACCATCATGGTGTGGATGCCGGTGTCGATCTCCGGGTGCCATCTGGCAGGGGCCGGCACACCGAACAGGGCATCGAGCTCGGGGAAGAGCGCCTTGAGTGCGCCGCATTCGCGCAGCACCTCGAAGAAGATCTGGGGTGTCGGCCCCAGCAGCACTTTTTCCAGCTCCTTCCAGACCCGCTCCGGGGTCAGGTGGGCCAGCTCCCCAGCCTCCGTCATCTCACGCATCAGCCCCAGCGTCTCGGGGGCCACCACGACCCCCTGGGCATGGAAACGGGCGGCGAAGCGCGCCACCCGCAGGATGCGCAGGGGATCCTCGGCAAAGGCCGGCGAGACATGGCGCAGCAACCGCGCCTCCAGATCCTGCACGCCGCCGTAGGGATCGTGCAGTTGCCCGTCCTCATCTTCGGCGATGGCGTTGATGGTGAGATCCCGGCGCAGCAGATCCTGCTCCAGCGTCACCTCGGGGGCGGCATGGCAGACGAAGCCGGTGTAACCCTGCCCCTGCTTGCGTTCGGTGCGCGCCAGGGCGTACTCCTGCTGGGTTTTCGGGTGAAGAAAGACTGGAAAGTCTCGGCCCACCTGGGTGAATCCGAGACCCAGCATCTGCTCCACCGTGGCGCCGACCACCAGGTGATCCCTGTCACCCTGGGGCAATCCCAACAGGCGATCCCGCACCGCCCCTCCGACCAGATAAATCTGCACGCGCACTCTCCCTCGATAAACTTGCCCCGATGATACCGCTTTTGGCCAAGAGAGACGATGTGCACCCGTCGCACCAGGCTCGCCATCACTCAGCCGGGCGGCGGCTTCCCGTCATCGTCCCGGGCGACTCAGCCCGTGGTTCGCGCCAGCTCCCCTTATGGTATCCGGGTCTTTGACATCCCTTTTGGGAGGCTTTAACCTGCCGCCCATAACAATGGAATGGATCCTTATGTACACACAGTTCTTCGGTCTGTCGGAGCCCCCGTTCTCCATCTCGCCCAACCCCAAATACCTCTATATGAGCGAGCGTCACGGGGAGGCCCTCGCCCACCTCAACTACGGGTTGCAGGACGGTGGTGGCTTCGTGCTGCTGACCGGGGAAGTGGGTACGGGAAAGACCACCGTCTCCCGCTGCCTGCTGCAGCAATTGCCCGCTGACACCGAGATCGCCTACATCCTCAATCCCTCTCTGACCGAGCGGGATCTGCTGGCCGCCATCTGCGACGAATTCCAGTTGCCCTACGGCGAAGAGGCCAGCCTCAAGCAGTTGTTCGACCTTATCCGGGATCATCTGCTGGCGAATCTGGCGGCAGGCAAGCGCAGCGTGGTGCTGGTGGATGAAGCCCAGCACCTGCTGCCCGGCGTGCTGGAGCAGTTGCGACTGCTCACCAATCTGGAGACAGACGAGAAGAAACTGCTGCAGGTGGTGCTCATCGGCCAGCCCGAGCTGCAACAGATGCTGCGCCAGCCCCTGCTGCGCCAGCTGGCGCAGCGGATCACCGCCCGCTATCACCTGCTGCCGCTGTCGCGCCAGGATGTGGATGCCTATGTCCGCTTCCGGTTGCAGGTGGCAGGCTGCGTCCAGCCCATCTTCACCCCCAGGGCCATCCAGACCCTGCATCGCCTCTCCGGGGGCATTCCCCGTCTCATCAACCTCATCTGCGACCGCGCCCTCATCGCCGCCTTCGCCCGTGGCAGCCACAAGATAGTGCACGGGGACATCAGCCAGTCCGCGTATGAGGTGAGCGGCATTCGCGACGAGGGAAGCTGGCAATCCGGCCTGACGGTCGCCCTGGTGGGCGCCCTGCTGGTCGCCACCGGCTGGTGGGGCTGGCAATTCTTCGGATTCTTCCCAGCCCGCCCCCTGGTCAAGGTCGAGGTACCGGTCAAGGTGGATGACACGCCGGAGCAGCAGGCCCAGCTGACCCGCGCCATCAATCAGGCGCTGGAGCCGGACGTCGCCATGCAGAATCTCTACAAGGTATGGGGCTACCAGGCCGAGCTGGAGGAGGCAACCTGCGACAATGCTCCCCGTGCGGGCCTGCGCTGCCAGGAGGGAGAAGCCTCCCTGGCGCAATTGCAGGCGCTGCAATACCCGGCCCTCATCAGTCTCACCGACGAGACCGGCGGCCTCTATTACGCCACCCTGGTCAGCCTGGGGGCGGACAAGGCTTCCCTGCTCATCGGCAACCAGAGCTGGCAGGTGGACAGGCAGTGGCTCTCCGACGCCTGGGGCGGCAGCTACACCCTGCTCTGGCGCATGCCCAGGGGCAACGTGCCCCTGATAGCGAGCAATGCCGGGGCTGCCCAGGTTCAGTGGCTGGACAACGCCCTTAGCCGCGCCATGCAGCAACCCGATCGCAAGGTGAGTCGCTTCGATGCCACCCTCAAGAACAAGCTGCAACAGTTCCAGCGCGAGCAGGGACTGACCCCGGACGGCATCGCCGGCAGCAACACCCTGCTGCGGCTGAATGTGGCCTCCGGCGAACCCATGCCCAGGCTGGAGGATGAATCCCTGCGAGCCAGTACGCCGGTCGATCTCGACAGCGTGGCGGATGATGAGACGGATCCCATGGTCGAGGAGGCCTCCTGATGTCCACCCTGCTCAAGGCCCTGCGCCGGGCCGACCAGCCCCAGTTCACTCCCCATATGCCGCTCATGGGTCTGCCCGTGAGCCAGGAAGAGGAGCCCAACCGCCGCTGGATCTGGTGGGCCCTGGTGCCCCTGGCCCTGGTGATGGGCGCCGCCGCCAACTATGGCTGGCACCTCTATCACCTCAAACCCGTGGAACAGCAGATCGAAGTGAAGGAAGTGGTGACTCCTCCCTTCGTGCGGGTCGAACCCAGGCCCATGATCACCCGGCCGCTGCCGCCCCCCTTGCCGGAGCCCGTGGTCGCTCCAAGACCTGCCGCAACCCCGGCTGCGACTACCGCAAACCAGGGGGGACAGAGTCTGGCAGAACGGCTGATGGCCGCCCTCAACAACACGCCGCTGGTGGAAGAGAGTGCGCCCCAGGCTCAGGTCCAGACCAGTGCCATCCCCCTCGGCGCCCTGGCCCCGGCCCTGAAACAGCAGGTACCGTCCCTGACCTATGGTGCCCACAACTACTCCTCCGACCCGGCCAAGCGGGCCGTCGTGCTCAATGGACGGGAGTGGCGCGAGGGCAATGAGATCGCCCCCGGTGTCATCCTGGCAGCCATCGCCCAGGACTACATCGTCCTGCAGGTCGGCGGCCAGTATGCCAGCCTCAAGGCGCTGCAAGACTGGCGCGGCTGATCTGCCGGCATCCAGTGGCCCTCCCCCGGGAGGGTCACCGCCCATTCTGAGGGAGCCCGAGAGCTCCCCTTTTTAATCAATAACCTACACTCGACCTTTGCCATGCGCCGGGTCGGGGATCGCCCTCCTGATGGCGGGCGGACTTATCATCAGAACATGAGCACACTGTGAGCCACTCAGACAACACCACTTTCGCCACCCGTATTCTGGACTGGTACCAGATCCACGGCCGCAAGACCCTGCCCTGGCAGCAGGACAAGACCCCCTACCGGGTCTGGGTCTCCGAGATCATGCTGCAACAGACCCAGGTTGCCACTGTCATCCCCTATTACGAGCGGTTCATGGCCCGCTTCCCCGACGTGCTGGCCCTGGCCAACGCCCCCATCGACGAGGTGCTGCATCACTGGACCGGGCTTGGCTACTACGCGCGCGCCCGCAACCTGCACAAGGCCGCCCAGCAGATCCGCGATCTGCACGGCGGCCTCTTTCCGGAACAACTGGAAGAGGTGATGGCTCTGCCCGGCATCGGTCGCTCCACCGCCGGGGCCGTGCTCTCCCTCTCTCTGGGCCAGCCCCACGCCATCCTGGATGGCAACGTGAAGCGGGTACTCACCCGCTGGCTGGCGCTGGCGGGCTGGCCGGGCCAGAAGCAGGTCGAGCACGATCTCTGGGAGCTGGCGACCCGCCTCACCCCGCGCGTCGGGGTGGCCCAGTACAACCAGGCCATGATGGACATGGGGGCCACCGTCTGCACCCGCAGCAAGCCCGCCTGCGAGCGCTGCCCGGTGCAGGCCGATTGCCAGGGGCTGTCGCAGGGCAACCCCACCGCCTACCCTCACAGCAAGCCGAAGAAGAGCATTCCGGCACGCAACGGCATTATGCTGATCATCCGCCACGGCGATCAGCTGCTGCTAGAGAAGCGTCCGCCGCAAGGGATCTGGGGCGGGCTTTACTGCTTCCCGCAGGTGGAATCCCTCACAGAGGTGACCGGACGACTGCGGGAGTTGGGGCTGGAGGATGCCGCCTATCAGGAGCTCGCTGGATTTCGTCACACTTTCAGTCACTTCCACCTCGATATTCGCCCTTTGCTGATCGAAATGGCTGTTCCGCCCGCCCCCCTGCTCATGGAAGCGGATACCCGACTCTGGTATAACTTACGCCATCCTGCCGAGGTGGGATTGGCGGCGGCCACGGCCCGTCTGCTCGCCTACCCGGACTTACAACCAGACTTGCAACCACAGAGGTCAACATGAGCCGTACCGTATTTTGCCTGCGCCTGAAGAAAGAAGCGCCGGGTCTCGATTTCCAACTCTACCCCGGTGAACTCGGCAAGCGGATCTTCGACAACATCAGCAAGGAAGCCTGGACCGAGTGGCAGAAGAAGCAGGTCATGCTGATCAACGAGAAGAAGCTGAACATGATGAATCTCGAGCACCGCCAGTTGCTGGAAAAAGAGATGGTCAGCTATCTGTTCGACGCGGGTGAAGTCCAGATCGACGGCTACACCCCTCCCAGCCAGTGAGCGGGAATCGAGTCAAAGGGCCAGCGTCCCCCTGAGTCGTCAATATGCCGCAGGGTGACACCAATCCTGGCTCAGGCCAGTCAGTGACGGGCGGCCCCACCGCCCGGTTTGAGGATCTTATGGGTCGTTTTTTTGGGCTGCTGTGCGCCCTGCTGTTTCTCTCTGCCTGTTCATCCACATCCCAGACCAGCGGGAGTGGCGATGATGACCTGGTCAACGGCAAGGACGTGCGCGGTTTTGAACACATGATCAGTGCGCTCTCCCATAACGTGAACGAGATATGGGGGCGCGAGGCGCTGTTCGCGGGCAAGTTTGACTACGTCAAATACACGGATCAGTACAAGAGCCGCGCCCACATCGATTTCTCCAGTGGTCACATCATGGTGGAGACCGTCTCGGGTCTGGATCCCCGCGCCCACCTGCGTCGCGCCATCATCGAAACCCTGCTGACCCCGGACGATCCGGCAGAGGTCGACCTCTATTCCGACCGTGAGATCATGCCAGGTGGCGAGCCCTTCCTCTATGGCCAGGTGCTGGACAACCAGGGACAAGCGATCCGCTCCAGCTGGCGTGCAGAGCGTTATGCCGACTATCTGATCGCCAACGCGATGAAGAAGCGCACCCTCGGGATCCGCAACATCTTCTTCATCGACATACCCATGGTGGCCAACCACGAAGACAGGCGCGGCTACAAATACGCCAGCATCATCCGCGATGCCTCCCGCAAGTACGGGGTCGCCGAGAGTCTCATCTACGCGGTGATCAAGACCGAGAGCAGCTTCAACCCCTATGCGGTCAGCCACGCCAACGCCTATGGCCTGATGCAGGTGATCCCGGCTACCGCTGGGCGGGATGTCTATGTGAGGGTCAAGGGCAAGGATGGCCAGCCGACCAGGGAAGATCTGTTCAATCCGGCCTACAACATCGATGTGGGGACCGCCTACCTGCACCTGCTGCAGACCGTCTATCTGGCGGATATCCAGGATCCCCAGTCCCGCCGCTATGCGGTGATCTCCGCCTACAACGGTGGTGCGGGAGGGGTGCTCAACACCTTCTCCAACGATCGCAAGGCGGCCCCCGGCATGATCAACCGCCTCTCCCCCGAGGCCGTCTATCAGGTGCTGACCGAACAGCATCCCAAGGCAGAGGCTCGCCGCTATCTCTACAAGGTCAATCAGGCCGAGAAGGGGTTCAAGCGAACCGTCGCAAGCCGGGCTGGCTGATGGCATGCAAGAAGGGCGCTCCTGGAGCGCCCTTCCCATTTACTGTGGCCTGAAAACTTACTTGGCGATGAAGCCACCCTTGCTCAGGGGCGCTGCCCCCACCTTCTCCAGGTGTTCCACCTCGACTTCGGTCTTGTTCCAGCTGTGGTCCACCTCGCCGCGCACGCGGATCAGATCGTCAGGGCCCACCTCGGTACCGCGCCACACGTCACCGTCCACCTCCACTTCCACCTCGCCGCTGTCGTCACGGAACAGGTAGTTTTCGCCACCCAGGTGTTTGACCAGTTTGCCTTCCAGGGTCACCCACTGATCATCGGCCACGTCTTTCAACTGGGCGACCGATACCTTGTTCTGCTCCTTGGGGCCGGTGTAGGCCGCCATGGCGAAGGAAGAGACAGACATCAGGGCCACCAGGGCGATTGCTTTTGCGTTGTTCATTTCATGCTCCTGTCTTTGCGGTATGAGGGCATCTTGCCCGGGGGCGCGTGAAACAAACGTGAAGCCTCCCCATTCAGGGAGGAGTGATGTGATCGCAAGCGATTAAATGGCCACGGCATGCTGCAAAAATGTATTCGAGTGGATACCTTTTCACCTGGCCATGCGGGTTCCCAGCCCGCCGCCATCGAGGAACAGCCCGCAGGCCCGCCCTGCCCCATCCATGAGAACAGCTACATGAACAAATGGCTTTTGTGTTTATTGGGTCTCTTCGCCCTCACGGTCCATGCCGCCGAGACGCGTCCCCCCTTCTCCCGCATCGTGATGTTCGGCGACAGCCTCTCCGATACCGGCAAGATGTACGACAAGATGCGTGGTTACCTCCCCTCCAGCCCGCCCTACCATCAGGGCCGCTTCTCCAACGGCCCGGTCTGGCTGGAGCAGCTCAACCAGCACTTCCCGGGCCTCGCCATCGCCAACGAGGCGGAAGGGGGCGCCACTGCCGTGGCCTACAACAAGATCTCCTGGAATCCCAAGTATCAGGTCATCAACAACCTGGACTACGAGGTGACCCAGTTCCTGCAAAAGGATGGCTTCAAGCCCGACGATCTGGTGATCCTTTGGGTCGGTGCCAACGATTACCTGGCCTATGGTTGGAACACCGAGCAGGATGCCAAGCGGGTGCGCGACGCCATCAGCGATGCGGCCAACCGCATGGTATTGAACGGCGCCAAGCAGATCTTGCTGTTCAACCTGCCGGATCTGGGCCAGAACCCCTCGGCCCGCAGCCAGAAGGTGGTCGAGGCGGCCAGCCATGTCTCCGCTTACCACAACCAGCTGCTGCTGAACCTGGCACGCCAGCTGGCCCCCACCGGCATGGTGAAGTTGTTCGAGATCGACAAGCAGTTTGCCGAGATGCTGCGCGAGCCGCAGAACTTCGGCCTGAGCGACACCGAGCACGCCTGCTATGGCGGCGGCTATGTGTGGAAGCCGTTTGCCTCCCGCAGCGCAGCCACCGACAGTCGGCTGGCCCCCTTCAATCCCGAGGAGCGCCTTGCCATCGCCGGCAACCCCCTGCTGGCTCAGGCCGTCGCAACGCCCATGGCGCGCCGCAGTGCGGGCGAGCTGAACTGTGAAGGCAAGATGTTCTGGGACCAGGTCCACCCCACCACAGTGGTACACGCCGCCCTGAGCGAGCGGGCTGCCGCCTTCATCGAACAGGAGTACGAATTCCTCCCTCGATAACGGAGGCCATCCTGCCAGGGCCGGCGCTTCGCCGGCCCTCTTGCCGACAAGGGAAAGCAACCCCATATGACACCCATCACAGATTCGAGTCACGGTTCCCCGGCGGTCTTCTGTCTCCACTATGATGCAGATGGATATCACAATATGTTTTATATCAGTTGCTTGTAGATCGAGAAAAGCGAGCTACGTTTAAACGTGTTGTGGTCGAACACAGGCCCAACCCACGAGGCGAGGCGACATGAATTCGCGCTCCCCACACACAAGATTGCAGAGGCATCTATGAACAAAACACTGATTACCTTGCTGGTTTCAGGCTTGCTTGCGGCCAACGCCCAGGCAGCCGGACAAGACAACACCTGGTATGGCGGTGCCAAACTGGGTTGGTCCAACTTCTACGGTGTCGATGAAAGCAACGCCATCGCCATCACCGACAAAGACGACGATGAAGTCGGCGCCGGTGCCTTCGCCGGTTACCAGATCAACCAGAATCTGGGTGTCGAACTCGGTTATGACTACCTTGGCAAGCTCAAGTACAGCGGCACCCGCAATGGCGCGGCCTTCAATGACTCCGTGCAAGCCCAGCTGGCCCAGCTCACGCTGAAACTGGGCTTCCCGGTTGCGGACAATCTGGACCTTTACGGCCGTGTCGGGGGCGGCTATGGCTGGACCGACAGCGATCAGCTGGAAAACGACAGCCGCTTCACCTTCGTCGGCGCGCTCGGTGCGGAGTATGCCCTGAGCCTGGATTGGGCAGCCCGCCTCGAATACCAGTACAGCACCCCGTATGGCAGCCGTGACGATACCGGCCTGCGCATGGACAACGGCCTGCTCTCCCTGGCCGCCGTCTACCGCTTCGGTCAGGTTGCACCGGCTCTGCCGGTCGCAGCTCCCGCCCCCGCGCCCGAGCCCGTGATGGTCGACAAGCAGTTCACCCTGAGCTCGGACGTGCTGTTTGACTTCAACAAGGCCACCCTCAAACCCCAGGCCGGGCAGGCGCTGGATACCCTCTACAGCCAGATTGAAGAGGCCAGGCCCAAAGACGGGTCGGCCACCGTCATCGGCTATACCGACCGCATCGGTTCCGAGGCCTACAACCAGAAGTTGTCCGAGCAGCGTGCCCGGACCGTGGCCGATTACCTGATTGGCAAGGGCCTGCCTGCCGGCAAGGTCAATGTGGAAGGGCGTGGCAAGCAGTCTCCCGTCACCGGCGACAGCTGCACAAGCAAATCCAAGCGCGAGCTGATCGTCTGCCTGGCCCCGGATCGCCGGGTAGAGGTCAAGGTACAGGGCGTCTCGGAAGTACAGCAATAACGACGACCCCAAACAAAACGGGAGGCCATGGCCTCCCGTCTTTTTTTATGCTTCCTCAGATGCGCGTGCGCACATCCGCCGCAATCTGATCGAGCAACAGTTGCCAGCCCTGCCCCAGCTCGTTCACCAGGGCGCCATACCCATCGGCAGGCAGCACCCGCTCCTGCTGGAAGGGAACATCTCTCAACACGACCCCCTCCTCCGTCAGCAGGCGCCAGCGACCGCTAAGCAGGGCCCGGCCGTCGTGCCGCCCCTGGAAACGCTCGACCGAGATGCTCAGCACAGGCCCCTTGCGGGCCCCGTCTTGACGCACCACCCAGCCAGGCAAGCGGCTGGAGAGGCCATTGAGGGTCAACTGGTTCAACTGGGCATCGAGGGAACCTGCCCAGCGATGGTACTCGGCAAAGTGCAGCTCCTTTCCCTCCAGCTGATAGACCAGGCTCATCCGGTCAAGCTGACCGGACAGGGCGACGGGGCGCAGCACCAACTGGTGCTGCGGCTGCGCCGTGGTGACACTCGACGGCGCCGTGTCGGCATCCAGCGAATAGTAATGCAGCGTCGTCGGCGCACTGCCACATCCCGCCAGCAGGCCCAGCAAGGCCAGCGTCATCATCCGTTTTTTCATCATTTTCCTCGCTTGGGCTCGGGATCCCGCGGACGAGCGCGGTCAAAGATCAGTGAACTCGGCTGCTCGTTCAGTGAATGGACCAGAGGTTGCAACTCGCTCATCAGCTGGTTGAGGGATTGCACCGACTGGCGCAGTTCCTGATTGGTCTGGGAACCGGCATCGTAGGTCTGCAACGTCTCCTGCAATTGCTTGAGGCTCTGGTTGAGGGAGGCCGGCAATTGCTGGGTCGACTGCTGACCGGTAAACTGCTCCAGATTCGCACTCACGGCACTGACATGCTTGAGCGTCTTGTCCAGCGTCATCAGGGTGCTGTTGACCTGAGTGAGGGTGGTGGCCATGTCCATGTCGACGAACTTGTCGAGGATGAGGTTCACCTTGCGCTCGATCTGATCCAGCCCGGCCTGGGCGGTCGGGAAGACCTGATAGCCCGCCATCTTGAGCGGCTGATAGACAGGCGCATCCGGATAGAAGTTCAGATCGATCACCTTGCCCCCCGTCAGCAGGCTGGCGGTCTTGAGGCTGGCCCTCAGCCCTTCCTTGAACTGCTTGTTGAACAGGGCCCGCCACTGCTCCTTCTCCGCATTGGCATAACGGTGGGAGAGACGCTGCACCTCGATGCGCGCCAACACCGGGATCTGTCGGCTCTTGAACAGCTGGACGCCCTTGTCGTCGATGAGATAGGGAGCCGAAATGACGGTACCGACCCGGATGCCGCGATACTGTACCGCCGCGCCGGGATGCAGCCCGCCCACGTCATTGTCGAACAGGAAGACATAGTCGATGAACTGATCCAGGCTACCGGCCAGCACGCTCTCCTCGTCCTTGAACAGCACGAACTCGTCGTTCTGTTTCACCGGCTCCCCCGGCAGCCAGCCGGGAGGCAGCCCCATGGTGATGCCGCCGTTGATCAGGCTCTCCAGCGAGTCCATCTTCACCTTCATCCCCTCGCTGCTCATGGAGACCTCGAAGCCGGGCGTCAACCAGAACCGGGAGTTGCTGCTCACCAGGACGTCATAAGGCGCGTTGATGAAGAGCTGGTACTGCATCTCGCTCTTCTCGGGCAGGAACTTGGCCTCTTCGACCTGGCCGATGGTGAATCCCTGATAGCTGATGGGGGAACCCGCGCCCAGCGCGTTGGCATCCCGGCTGGACAGGGAGAGCCGCAATCCCTTGGCATCCAGGGATGCCAGGGGTGGCCTGTCCAGCATGGCGTATTCGCTTCGCGCCCTGCCCTTCTTGCCGGGAGAAAGCTCGATATAGGCACCGGAGAGCAAGGTGCCAAGACCGGAAACGCCCTCACGCCCGACCCTGGGCTTGACCACCCAGAACTGGCTGTCTTTCTTGAGCATGCCGGCGGCGGCATTGGTCAGGCGAGCCTTGAGCACGGCATGGCTGTAATCCTCGCTGAGCTCCACCGTCTCGATACGGCCCACCTCCACTTCACGAGAACGGATCACCGTCTTGCCCGCTACTATGCCCTCGGCGGTCGCCACCGTCAGGGTGAAGCTCGGCCCTTGTGAATACCAGTGCTGGAACAGCATCCAGGCGCCGATGAAGAGCGCCAGCAAAGGCACCATCCAGATAGCGGCAGCCGAACTCATGAAATCAGAGCCCGGTTTCCACCTTGTCTTACGCTCACTCACGTTCGCGTTCTCCTTGTTGTAAATCCCAGATCAGGCGGGAATCGAAACTCATGGCAGCCACCATGGTGACCAGTACGACCCCGGCAAAGGCGACGGCCGCAGGGCCAGGGTAGATGGTCATCAGATTGTCGAGCCGGATGAGACCGGCCAGGATGGCCACCACGAAGACGTCGATCATCGACCAGCGCCCCACAAATTCGGTCATGCGATAGAGTTTGAGCTTGCCGAGGGGAGATGTCCCCTGGCCGCGCTGCACCACGTAGCAGAGCCACAGCAGCGCCAGGATCTTCACCAGCGGCACCACCACGCTCGCGAAGAAGATGACGGCGGCAATGGGGTAGGAGCCCATGGCCCACAGCAGCACCACCCCGCCCATGATGGTCGAGGGGCTGTCATCCCCCAGGAACACGGTGTCCATGATGGGATAAAGGTTGGCTGGGACATAGAGGATCACCGAGGTGATCAGCAGGGCCCAGGTGCGGTTCAGACCACCCGGCTTGCGGCTGTGCAGGTGATCCCCGCAGCGAACGCAACTATGGGCATCCTGCTCGTTCAGGGCGCCGCAGATGTGACAGCCCACCAGACCGCACGACAGGGCGCTCTCCTCGGGATCCAGCTCCCTCACCGCCGTCGGGCCGAACAGCCGCTGCCACAGCCACATCCGATCCAGAGAGGAGATCATCTTGATGAGCAGCAGGGTGTAGCCAACGAAGGCCCAGAACGACAGCCCCATCTTGATGTCGGCCATCCCCATCAGCTTGACCAGAGAGATGAGCACCCCGATGAGGAAGACGTCCACCATCAGCCAGGGCTTGATCCGGCACAGCAGGCGGCCAAGGGAGCGCAGGGCCTTGCTGTGCAGATCCTTGTCCAGGCGCCACAGCACCAGCATGATGGAGCCGATATAGACCAGCGGCAACCCGATCAGGGTAATGCTCAGCACGGCCCCGAGGAACAGGTAGCCTTGATCCACCAGGGTGGTGATGCACTGCAGGAAGGTCATCTCCTGCCCCACCCCCTTGGCCGAGAACGACATGAAGGTAAAGGCGTTGGAGAGCACGAACATGATGATGGCCGCAAAGCCATAGGCGATGGGCCTGCGCTCCTGCTCCGGCAGATGACGAGTCAGGGTATGGCCGCAGCGCGGACAACTGCTCGTCTCCCCCACGGCCAGCTCGGTGGCCGGCACCAGCAGGTCACACTCTTCGCAGGCGGTCGCGTCATGGGTATAGGTGGGTGGATGTTGGTGTGAAACCGGATGCAAGATAAGACCCCAGCATGAGGCCCGCCACGGGGCCAGAGCCGCCAATTATTGCAGCAGCGGCCCCTGCCGACCAGCCCTGTCGTTGTCCATCCTGCCCGGGTGTGAGAATGACTTTGACAAGGCAGTGACCATTTAGCACAATCAAACGCCACTTTTTTCCGCGGGACAATAATTTATGACAACTGAATCCCCAAGCTACTCCACTATCGAGCAGGCCTTCTCCCTCGGGAACGGGCAAGATTCTGCCCTCAACTGGTTGCGCAAAAACCGTAGCCAGGTCGCCATCTTCCTGGTGAGCGGCATCAAGCTGGAGGGGACCATCAGCGGTTTTGACCAGTACAGCGTGCTGTTGACCGATGCCCATGGCAATCAGCAACTGGTCTACAAGGCCAAGATTTCCACCATTGCCATGCACTCCGGCCGTCCTGCCGTCAGCATCCAGCGAGCCCGCAAGCCACGGGTTTCCATGGCGCCGCGCCCCCATGGCGCCCCCAGCCGTTATGACGACAACCAGGGTGGCGGCAGCGAGCAGTAAATCTCGCCCCCGCCCATCCTGACGGTGTCGCTGCGTCAGCCAGTGACATCTGCTCCCCACTCTCATGTTTCGCCTGTCCCGTATGAGAGTGGGGCTTCTCTCCCGAGCCGGTTGTTGACCCGCTCGTCTTCGTCACTCAGTAGGTCAACCCGACCGGTTTTCCCTCTCTGACCATGCAGACCTGCATGCCGGCCGCTTCACCGGCCTGTGCGCCTATGCCCGTGTCCTCGAACACCAGACATTGACCGGGCTCGACCCCCAGGCGTCGCGCCACCAGCAGGAAGGTGTCTGGATGGGGTTTGTGCAGCTCCACGTCGTCGGCGGTGACCACCACGGGGAAATACCGATCCAGCCCTGTGTTACGCAGCACCGCTTCGGCATTGATACGGGGAGAGCCTGTCCCTATGCCCATGGGGATCCGGCCGTGATAGCGTTCCACCAGATCCAGCATGGCCGGGAAGGGGGTGGCCTTGTGCAGGTTGGCGACATAGTGTTCGGTCTTGCAGCGTGTCACCACCAGGGGATCCAGCGCGATCTGCTGCACTTCGGCCACCAGCAGGGCTATCTTGCGGCTGGGCATGCCTCCCAGCTCATAAAACCAGTCGGCGTCGAACCGAAAGCCAAACTCGCGGGCGGTGTGCTCCCAGGCGGCCAGGTGCAAGGGCATGGAGTCCACCAGAGTGCCGTCGAGGTCGAAAACCAGGCCTTGAAATCCGGATAGGGTCATGGTGCAGGATCTGTCTGTGAAAAATGGGCCCCCATTCTAGCCAGAGCGCGGGCGCATCGCCATGCGCCAGATGGCGAGAAACGCTTGCCACCTCATTTATACAGGGCGATGCCAGGAAGCAGCCCCCACGCAGGTGTCAGCGATAGGCCAGGGTACAGGCCCGCCCTTGTGATTTGGCGTGATAGAGTGCCTGATCCGCCTGCTCGGTCAGGGTTTGCCACTCCTTGTCCGATGACGGAACCAGATAGCTGAACCCGATGCTGACGGTGAGTGTCGCCGCCACCCGGGAGGCCGGATGGGGAATCTGCAAGGCGTCAAGGCCGTGGTGGATCTGCTCCGCCAGCCGCTCCGCCTCTCCCGGCTGCGGTGAACACAGCAGGATGACAAACTCCTCCCCCCCATAGCGGGCCACCAGGTTGGTGCGCCGCCGCTCGGTGTCCTGCAGCAGTGCCGCCACCCGCTGCAGGCACTGATCCCCCTTGCCGTGGCCGAAGTGATCGTTGTAGGACTTGAACTCGTCCACATCGATCATCAGCACCGCCAGCACCCCCTGATGGCGGCGAGCCCGCTCCCACTCCCGTTCCATGGTGATGTCCCATTGGCGGCGGTTGGCGATGCCAGTCAGGGGATCTTCCAGAGACAGCAGGGAGAGGCGCCGGTTGGCCTCCTCCAGCGCCCGGTTGGTATCGGCCAGTTGCCGGGTCCGCTCCTGCACCCTCAGCTCCAGCTCCCGATTGAAGCGCTCAAGCTTCTCCTGGGTGCGCTGTCGGATCAGCAACTGGGAGAGCACGGCGGCATACTGCTTGAAGATCTCGCTCTGATACGCCTTGAGGGGGCGCCGCCAGAGCAGGTTGTCGGCGGCGATCCAGCCGATGGGGGTACTCCCGTCCCAGAGCGACACCATGGCGTTCCAGCCGCGACCCACCTCCTGCTTCTCGTAATAGAGAGGCGTGTCCTCCAGCACCAGGACATAGTCCTTGCGACGCAGCGCCTCCTGCACCGTGGGATGATCCGGAATGGGGCTGATGAAATGGCGCTCGTCGATGAGCTCACCCGCCTCGTTGGTACCCCAGGTACCGTGCATGGTCTTGAATTCACTGTCAGTCAGGAAGATGGCGATGCGATCGAACTGCAACTCCTGGCGGGCCAGTGCCACCGCGTCGTGCAGCAGACGATCCTCGCTCTCGCAGCGGGAGAGCTTGACCCCCACCTGATGCAGCGCCTGCAGCATGCTGAGGAAAGAGTCCTGCAGGGCCTGGCTGCGCACGAGGTCTGCCTGGGTGTGGAGCCGCTGATCCCGCTCCAGATCCACCTGTCCCGCGAGTCGCCGACTCTCGAGCTCGGCGGCGAGATAATGCATGAGCAGCTGGATGCTCTGCTGCTGGCGTCTTGGCAGGCGATCGAGACGACGGCGGGTTTCCAGATAGACCACGGCCTCCAGCCCCTTGTGACGCTTGAGGGGGAAGCTGGCGCGCAGGCGCGGGATCTCGGGTTCGACGCTCTCCCGCTCCCAGATGGCACGGGTCGGCGCGATGGGCTCCACCAGCAACTGGCCGAGCGCAAGGGAACGTTCGATGAAGAGGATGGGCAACTCGAGGGAAGAGAGGATGTCAGCGCTCAGGCAGAGCAGACCCTGTTCCGGGCGATAGTGATAGAGCTGGGGCGTCGGAGCACGCAGCCACAGATAGATCTGTTCAGCCTCTGTTTTTTCCCTGACCGCAGACAAGGTCACTTCACAGAGATGTTCAAAACTGGTGAAGTGCTCCGGATCCCATTCTTCCATGCCAAATCATCCTTGGTTGTATCCAAGCGAGTATATCGGCAAAGCCCGGCCATTAATTGACCGGGCAATCAAAAGCGAGATCCAGAGCCCAGTTTTTACAACAGATTCAATGCCTGCATGGCACTGCGGATGCGCTCGCGGGTGGCCTCGGAGAGCGGCATCACCGGCAGACGGCACTCTTCGCTGCACAGACCCAGCAGGGAGACCGCATACTTGGCCCCTGCGGGGCTCGGCTCGGCGAACATGGCCTGGTGCAGCGGAATGAGCTTGTCCTGCAATTCGCGGGCAGCTTGCCACTCACCGGCCAGCGCCAGGTTCTGCACCTCGGCCACCAGCTTGGGGGCCACGTTGGCCGTCACCGAGATGCAACCCTGGCCACCACCGATGTTGTAGGCCACGGCGGTGGCGTCTTCACCGGAGAGCCAGGCAAACGGCTTCTTGATGAGCTGGCGTTCAACCCAGGGGCGGGCCAGATCACCGGTGGCATCCTTCACGCCGGCAATGCGCGGCAACTCGGCCAGACGGGCCAGGGTCGCCGGCTGCACGTCAACGATGGCGCGGGGCGGAATGTTGTAGACGATGATGGGTTTGGTGGTGGCGTCATGCACCGCCTTGAAGTGGTGGTAGAGCCCTTCCTGATTGGGGCGGTTGTAGTAACCGGCCACATGCAGGGTGGCATCCGCTCCCATCTGCTCGGCATAGCGGGTGTATTCAATGGCTTCAACCGGGTTGTTGGAGCCTGCACCTGCGATCACGGGAATGCGCCCGGCCACCAGCTTGACCACCAGCTCCACCACGCGGCAATGCTCATCGTGGGTCAGGGTCGGGCTCTCCCCGGTCGTGCCGACCGGCACTATGCCATGGGTTCCCTGCTCTATGTGCCACTCTACCAGGCGAGCCAGTGCGGCCTCGTCCAGCTGGCCCTGTCGAAATGGGGTGATCAGGGCAACTATCGAACCTTGAAACATGGGATTTCCTTCTCCTAAACAGATGGATTGGTCAATAAAAAGCCCCGGTACGGGAGTCGCTACCGGGGCTTGAATCGTCTCAGGGATGAGAGGTTACGCGCGCACGCCAGCAGGCCCGATTGTCAGGCTGTGTTTATGCTTTCGTTTCGATACGCATGACCGCATTGCATCATCTCTGGGTAAATAAGGCGTCTGGGCATATTTCGGGAACACGGCATAAATGTCAAGGCGAAAGCGGCCATGTATAATGGCCGCCCAAAAATGCGTGGAGAGACCCAATGAGCCGTCCTGTCAGTGCCGTCAGTCAGATGCTGGAACGTAACCAAGCCCTCTTTGTCGGCAAGCGGCTGTTGGTGTGCGGTGCCCTGGAGGATGATTATCCTCGTCAACTGGCCGAGCTGGCACAAAGCCTGACCGTCTTCACCACGGATTACTGCTATTACCGCAGCCAGCAGGCCGTTCTGGGAGACGCCATCCTGTTCGATCACCAGCTGGGTGGCGCCCCCCGATTCGATGCCCTGCTGCTGCTGATGCCCAAGGCCAAGGCCGAGGCGCAATACCTGCTGGCCATGATGACGCCGCTGCTCGAAAGCGGGGCCGACCTGTTCCTCGCCGGCGAGAACCGGGGCGGCATCAACGGGGCCGACAAGCTGCTGGCACCTTATGGCGAGAAACCGATCAAGCGCGACTCTGCGCGCCGCTGCTCTCTCTACCACGGCACGCTCGACAAACCGGTCGTCCCCTTCGAGCTGGACGCCTGGTTCAGTCGCTATGAGTGCCAGGCGGGCGACACCACCCTGACCGTCATGGCCCTGCCCGGGGTCTTCAGTGCAGACGGCCTGGATCTCGGCACCCAGATGCTGCTAGCGAGCCTCCCCCCCGTGACGGGCAAGCTGCTCGACTTTGGCTGCGGCGCCGGCGTCATCGGTTCCGTGCTGGCCAAGCGCAACCCGGCCCTGGCTGTCACCATGGTGGATATCAATGCCCTGGCACTGGAGTCCAGCCGCCGAACCCTGGCGGTCAACGGTCTGAGCGGACGTGTTCATGCCTCCGATGTCTATTCCGACATTGCCGAAACATTCCAACAGATTGTCTCGAATCCCCCCTTCCATGCCGGGCTCAAGACCTTCTACGCCGCCACCGAAACCTTCCTGGCAAAGGCACCTGAGTACCTGACCGCAAATGGCGCCCTGACCATAGTCGCCAATGCCTTCCTGCGATACCAGCCTATACTCGATGCGCACTTCAAACAGACCGAGGTGATCGCGGGCGATGCCAAATTCAAGGTGTATCTGAGCAAAGCTTAAAGAAGTGCAACGGTTGTAATAAAACAAGTAGAGAGTGCCAGACGGGATCTGTTAAGGTACCAAGAAAACGTTTACCACCCCTTTAGGGGTGTTTTTTTCGCAGCAACATGAAAACCTTTTCAACATCATGATCTCAGGGAGAGAACGACGATGGCAGGCATACTCACCATGATACTGGCAGGCGGTGAAGGTACCCGACTGCAACCGCTGACAACCACCCGCAGCAAACCCTCCGTACCCTTTGGCGGCAGTTACCGGTTGATCGACTTCGTGCTCAACAACTTCGTCAACGCCGACTTCCTGCGCATCTATGTACTCACCCAGTTCAAGTCCCAGTCCCTTTACCTGCACATGAAGAAGGGCTGGAACATCGTCGGCATCACGGATCGCTTCATCGACCCCATTCCGGCCCAGATGCGAATGGGCAAACGCTGGTATGACGGCACCGCAGACGCCATTTATCAGAACCTGCGCTTCATCGAGATCTCCGACCCCGAGCACGTCTGCATCTTCGGCTCCGATCACATCTACAAGATGGACGTGAGCCAGATGGTGAGCTTCCACAAGCAGAAAGCGGCCGCCCTGACCGTCGCGGCACTGCGCATGCCCATCGAGGAAGCAAGCGCCTTCGGGGTGATCGAGGTGGATCAGGAAGGGCGCATGATTGGCTTTGAAGAAAAGCCCCGTCACCCGAAACACATCCCCGGCGACCCCACCCAGGCCCTGGTCTCCATGGGCAACTACATCTTCGAGACAGAGGCCCTCTATCGGGAGCTCAAGCGGGATGCCGCCGAGGAGAACTCCAGTCACGATTTCGGCAAGGACATCATTCCCAGCCTGTTCCCCCGTGCCCCCGTCTACGTCTACGACTACAGCACCAACGTGATCCCGGGCGAGAAGCCCAACGTCTACTGGCGCGATGTGGGGACGCTCGACTCTTACTGGCAGGCACACATGGACCTAGTGGCCGACGATGCCCCCTTCTCTCTCTACAATCGCAAGTGGCCGCTGCACACTCATTACCCACCCCTGCCACCCGCCACCTTCATCGATACCGACGACTGCAAGGTCAAGATCGCCAACTCCCTGATCTCCGGTGGCTGCTTCATTCAGGGCAGCCAGATCCAGCGATCCATACTGGGATTTCGCTGCAACATAGGCCCCTGCAGCCACATCAGTGAATCCGTGCTGCTGGGGGATGTGAAAATCGGCGAAGGTTGCTCCATTCGCCGCGCCATCATCGACAAAAACGTTGAAATTGCACCCGGCACCGTGATCGGTGAGAATCTGGACCATGACAGAGAGCGGTTTACCGTATCCGAAGGCGGTATCGTCGTGGTACCTAAGGGAGCAAGAGTTGGCTATTAACCCACTGAAAATCCTGTTTGTAGCCTCGGAGGTTGAGGGGCTGGTGAAGACCGGGGGCCTGGCAGATGTGGCCAAGGCCCTGCCGCAGCATCTCGCCCGTCAGGGGCACGATGTGCGCATCATTATGCCCTTCTACAAGACCATCAAGCGCCGGGACGAGGCCACCCTCCTCGCCTCGCGCTGGCTCCCCACCCCCCAGGATCGCAGTGATATCAGCTATCGCATCCATCAGCTGGAACTGGACGGGATCTGCGTCTATCTGCTCGATTGCCCGCACTATTTCGACCGCCCCCAGCTCTATGCCGAGAACAACCAGGCCTATCCCGACAACGGTGAACGCTTTGCCTTTCTGGCCGCGGCGGCCCTGCATGCGTGCGAACAGCTGGGTTTCGCTCCCGACATCGCCCACTGCAACGACTGGCACACCGGTCTGCTGCCGCTGCTGCTGAAAACCCGTCATGCCCACAACCCCTTCTTCCAGCGCACCCGGTCGGTCATCAGCATTCACAACGCGGCCTTTCAGGGCGTGTTCGATCGCCAGCAGTTCTGGGCCGTGCCGGAAATCCACGACTACGAGCAGCGCATCAACTACGACTATGGTCACATCAATCTGCTAAAGTGCGGTGTGCTCTACGCAGACAAGATCAATGCGGTCAGCCCCAACTACGCCAGCGAGCTGCTGACACACCTGGGCGCTCACGGCATGGCCAGCGTATTCCAGCAGCGGGCAGCTGACCTGCGTGGCATCCTCAACGGCTGTGACTATCAGGACTGGGATCCCGCCTTCGATCCTCTGTTGCCCGCCACCTATGATGCCGACAACCTGGATGGCAAACACACCTGCAAGCGCATCCTGCAGCAGGAGACGGGGCTCCCCGTCGGCAACCTCCCCATCTATGGCATGGTGTGTCGACTGACCGAGCAGAAAGGAGTACACCTGCTCATCCCGGCGCTGGACAAGTTCTTGCAGCATCAGGTCCAGGTGGTAATTGTGGGCTCCGGTGATCCCTCTCTCGCCGCCCAGTTGCAAAGCATTGCCCACCAGCATCCCGACAAGTTTGCCTTCATCAATGCCTATGACGACCGTCTGGCCCACCTGGTGGAGGCTGGCGCCGACTTCTTCCTGATGCCTTCTCTGTTCGAGCCATGCGGGCTCAACCAGATGTACAGTCTGGCCTATGGCACCCTGCCCCTGGTGCGGGCCGTCGGCGGATTGAAAGATACCGTCGTGGACTGGGATGCTGACCCGGCGCACGCGACCGGTTTCTGCTTCAACGATCCCACTGCCAGCACCTTGCTCGATGCCATGCGCCGCAGCTTGCTCCATTATCTGCAGGAACCGGCACGCTTTGCCCGTGTGCAGCACCACGCCATGAACACCCGCTTCGACTGGGCAGACTCCGTCATCTTGTACGAACAGATGTATCAGGATGCGCTGGCCACCGTCTGACGCCGATTGCTGAAGTTTTGTGCCCTTGGCACGCCTTTATCCGTCAACAGCGAAAAAAGTCCCCTTTGGCTGTTGACGCCCCCCCAAAACTCTATAGAATCCCCCACCGCAGTGATGCGAAGGTGGCGGAATTGGTAGACGCGCTAGCTTCAGGTGTTAGTGTCCCACGGATGTGAGGGTTCGAGTCCCTCTCTTCGCACCATACTGCAACATGCTCTTATCAGACGGCATGTAAATTCAGACTGATAACCCGATGTGCGAAGGTGGCGGAATTGGTAGACGCGCTAGCTTCAGGTGTTAGTGCCCCCCGGGTGTGAGGGTTCGAGTCCCTCT
>NZ_JBFOCP010000027.1:0-66531 GCF_040907855.1 Aeromonas sp. s4
GCTCGCCGCGACATCAGGCCATCAGACGATCGTGGTGCTCGGCGCCGCGCAGCATGGCCTGGATCAGTTCGTTGGCTTCAAACTTGGTGAGCGCCTCGTGGGCGCCGACCTGATGGGCCCGCTCCACGCTGATCTCGCTGGAGAGGGAGGTGTGCAGGATGATGTAGGCTCCCGCCAGCTTGGCATCGCTCTGCACCTCGAAGGCCAGCTCGTAACCATCCAGCCCCGGCATCTCGATATCGCTCACCAGAATGTCGATCCGCGTGTCCTGGGAGACCCGGGTCTGCATCAGGGTGAGGGCGTCGCGTCCGTTGGTGCAGACCTCGTAGGGGATGTTGATGTAATCGAGCGCCGCCATGAGCTGGCGACGGGCGACGGAGGAGTCGTCCACCAGCAGGATCCGCATCGGCTTGAGCCGCTCGCGCTGCACGTCGGTCAGCACGGGGTAGAGATGGCTGGGATCGTCCGGATAGACCCGCGACAGGATGAGTTCCACATCCAGCAACTGGATCAACTGTTCTCCCACCCGGGTCACGCCGGTGACGAAGACGTTCTGTCCCAAGGAGGGAGGGGGCGGCTCGATGTCACGCCAGTTGCACTCGGTGATCTTGTCGATGCCCCGCACCAGAAAGCCCACCAGGGTGCGGCGGCAATCGGTGATGATGATGAAGCAGTGGGGCATCTCCTCCCGGCTGATGGGGCGATAGCCCACGGCCATTGCCATGTCGATCACCGGGATGGTGGTGCCGCGCATGCTGGCGGCCCCGAGCACGGTGGGATGGGATTGTGGCAGGGCGGTGAGCTGGGTGTAGGGCACGATCTCCTTCACCTTGAGGGTACCGATGGCGAAGGATTGTCTGGCAGAGAGGTGGAACAGCAACATGCCCTGGGATTGGTTGGCCTTGCTCGTCATGGCGGATGTCCTGTTGATCTAGTCGGTGACGGTCAATCGGGTGTTCAGCATAAAGGATGGTGACATGAATGACTCCTTTGTTGTTAGCGGCGGTGAGCCGCAAAACTGGATTTCTTTTGCCATCCTTTTATGCCTCTCTTATCGGGTCGCGGACGGCTGAGGGGAGAGGGGCGCCCCGAGCCATTGCAGATGAGCCTCGGCCAGCGCGCTTTCATCCCGATAACCCAGCCTGCTCACCACCTGTGACGGTGCGCTGCCGCTTCGCAGCAGGCGAATCCCCTGCAACAGTTGCCACTGATCCTGCAGTGCCCGGGCGTCCGGGCCCTCGAGACCGCGAGTGCCCAGCAGGGTCTGCCAGGCTGCCACGCTATCCGGCTGTGCTCTGGCCAGGGCTTGCCAGGCGTCTTGCAGTGCCTGATCCCCCAGGGACGAGATGGTGCAGCCGTGCAACTCATCCCCCACCACCTGCAGCCGCTGCCCATAGGGGCCTTGCCAGTCGCGGGGGCGTGACCAGGCCGCCAGGCTGTCCAGCAGTGCGTCCATCAACGGGCTTGCCTGCAACCAGCCAGCCTGGGCGGGCTGGGGCACCCGCACGGAGCAGGCCAGCAGATCATGCTGGCAGTCAGCCAGAGGGGTGAAGGCGGCGAGGGCATCTGCACAGAGCCAGAAGTGGCTGCCAGGTGTCAGCAGCAGCTCATGGGCACCCAATTTCAGCAGCGCCGCCCCCTGGGTGACGCGCAGCAATTGGCCCATGGGGGAGCGTTTGCGGGGGCCGACCTGAAGGGTGGAAGTGGAAAAATGCTGATATTCGATGGCGTGATGCATGTAAAAACCCTGATATGATGCTGCCTGGAGGTAACAAAAATGGAAACCAGACGTAAAAAACGCTTCATTGCCGGGGCGGTTTGCCCGGCGTGCGGCAAGATGGACACCATGATGCTGTATATGGAGCATGGAGTCGAGAAGGTGACCTGTGTCGAGTGCGGGGATACCCAGGTGCAGACCCAGGAGCAGGTGGACAAGGCGACGCGCGAGGCGGAGCAGGTGATAGGGGTGTTTCGTCCCGAGTGAGTGCCATGCCTCAAGGTGATGGTACGTCGGTCAGGCTGGTCGCTGTTGATGACTTTTTCATCACACTGAAGCCGGGCCGACCATATGCTTGTCTGCCTTTTTGAGGTATTCTGAGCCCGTTTTTTTCTATCCGCAGGATCCCTGACATGAAAGTAGCTCCCCTGAGCGTGGTTACGCTGGAATACACGGTCACCGACGAACACGGTGAAGTCATCGACACCACTGTCGGTAAAGAGCCGCTGGTGTATCTGCACGGTACCCGTTACCTGGTCTCCGGCCTCGAAGCCGAGCTGGAAGGTCGCAGCGTGGGCGAGGCGTTCGACGTCACCCTGACGCCGAACCAGGCCTATGGCGAGTACGACGAGAATCTGGTGCAGGAAGTGCCCGGCGAGCTGTTCGACGGTATGGAAGTGTCTGAAGGGGATACTTTTGTGGCCGAGACCGACGACGGCCACCGCCCGGTGACCGTCATCGAGGTGTCCGAGGAGTTCATCAAGGTGGACGGCAATCATCCCCTGGCTGGCGTGACCCTGGGCTTCAAGGTCGAGATCAAGGACGTACGTGCCGCGACCGCCGAAGAGCTGGCCCATGGCCATGTGCACGGCGCCGGTGGCTGCGGTCACGATCATGGTCATGACCATGATCACGGCCATGATCACGATCATGACCACGGTGGCTGCTGTGGCGGCCATGGTCACAACCATGCACACGATCACGGCGACGATCACGGTCACGGTGGTTGCTGCGGTGGTGGCGGTTGTGGTGGCAAGGGCCATCAGCACTGATCACGGCCTGGCCGATGATAAAAAAACCCGCGCATGGCGCGGGTTTTTTTATGGCTGGCACTCATCAGTAGTGCGGTGGCGGCGTCTCTTCGGCCATGCTGGCGATCTGGCTCGGCTGTACGCTCTGCAATTTATCCACCAGTAGATGGATCTGGTGTTTGAGCCGGTCCAGCTCGCGACCCTGGGTGGTGACCTCGTCGTTGAGCTGCTCCACCGTATATTCGGCAAAGGCGAGGCGGCTTTCCAGGGTTTCGAGGCGTTCGTTTAGTTGCTGACTCATGGGCCTTTTGGTCCTTACTTGATAGTCCAGATTTCAGCCAGGCCACTGGAGCTGGCACTGACGAGGTGGTCATTGTCGCGCAAAGCCACGCCATAGACCACAGCGCTAGGCGGTTTCACCTTGGGATGGGGCGAGACGCGCCAGCTCTGCAACGGCTGGCCGTCACTCACCTGCCACAGAGTGAGCTGGCGGGAGGGGGCACCGGTGATGAGCCAGTTGCCGCCGTTGGCAAAGCGGGCGCTGGTGTAGACCTCGAAGCGGTGATCATATTGCAACCGGCTGTGCTCCTTGCCGGTTTTGAGATCCCAGATGCTGGCCTGGCGACTGTCTGCGGTGAAGGCGAAGCGTCCGGACGGATCCAGTCTCGCCATCACGACTCGCCCGGCGTGGTTGAAGCGCCACACCACCTGGCCCGTGCGGGTATCCCACAGATAGGCGCTGTAATCGTTGCCGCCGGTGAGGGCATAGCGACCATTGGGGGAGAGATCCACCGTGTTGACCTGTTCGGTGTGGCCGAGGAATTGCAGCCGGCGTCCGGTCTGGGTGTCGACCACTTCCGCCTTGCCGTCTTCACGGCCGATGAGCACCTGGCGGCCATCCGCCGAGATCGCCGCATCGCGCAGGCGGGATTCTGGCAGGGAGTAGTAGCCCTGGGAGCGGCCATCCTGCAAGCGCCAGATGGCGAAGGTGTGTTGGGTGGCGGTGATGGCATGGCTGTCATCGGGGGAGAAGCGGGTCAGGGTGACGAACTCCTCCTGGTCATCGCTCTGGCGCCAGCGCCAGCGCTCTTTGCCCTGTTCCAGATCCCACACCACAGTGCCCTGACCCAGGCTGGAGACGAGCGCGAGCTTGCCGGAACTGGCGAGATCCGCGCTCAGCAGACCCTGGTTGGCGAGGCGGATCTGCTGGCTGGGAAGTGAGCGTTGTTCGCACCCCGTCAGCATCAGGCAAATACCGATGAGATAAATGGCACTTTTGATCATTTTTCCTGTCTCATGCTTTCGTTACCTGCGATCACGGCGTTAGTATAAGGCGCTTATCACGATAAACCTCTCATTTCACGAAGGAACCGAGAGCGGTATTTAGAGTTTTGGAGAAACTGATGAACAATTTTCTGAAGGTGTCCCTGTTGGCTGCGGCGGTTGCCGTCGGTCTGACTGCTTGCCAAAAAGATGAGAAACCTGCTGCGACCAACACCGCAGAGGTCAAGGCAGAAGCCAGCAAGCCGGCAGAGGCCCCCAAGGCTGAGGCCAAGAGCTTTGAAGAGCAATCCGGCTATGCGATCGGCCTCTCCATGGGTCGTTATATCGCCAATACCCTGGAGCGCCAGCAGGAGCTCGGCATCAAGCTGGACAACACCGTGATCCTGAAGGGTGTCACCGACGGTCTGGGCAAAGAAGCCAAGATGACCGACGAGGAGATCCAGAAGGTTCTGCAGGAATACGACGCCAAGATCAACGAGCTGACCAAGGCGAAGGCCGACAAGGATGCCGTGGAAAACCTGAAGAAGGGTGAAGAGTTCCTGGCTGCCAACGCCAAGAAAGAGGGCGTGAAGAGCACTGAGTCCGGCCTGCAATATCAGGTCGAGAAGATGGGTGACGGCGCCAAGCCGAAGGCCACCGACATCGTCAAGGTGCACTACACCGGTACCCTGACCGATGGCACCAAGTTTGACAGCTCCGTCGATCGCGGCGAGCCGGCTACCTTCCCGCTCAACCAGGTGATCCCGGGCTGGACCGAAGGGGTGCAACTGATGCCGGTCGGCTCCAAGTTCAAGTTCTTCCTGCCGTCCAAGCTGGCCTATGGCGAGCACGGTGCAGGTTCCATCCCGGCCAACGCCGTGCTGGTATTTGACGTAGAGCTGCTGGCCATCGAAAAACCGGCTGCCGATGGCGACAACGCCAAGAAATAAGCTCAAAGCACCATAAAAACGGCTCCCCAGGGAGCCGTTTTTGCTTGTGTATTGTCGCAATCCCCCGGATAAAGCGATGAGGCCGTCTTGAGTGTGTGGCGGCTAGCCCCCAGAATAGACAACAAAATCAAGCGCAAGGATGGATCTCGTGGCTGAAAGCAAACCCCGTGTCCTGTTGGTGGAAGATACCCGCAGTCTGGCGGTCGTCTATGAGCAGTATCTGGCCCAGGATGGCTACGAGGTGCAGCTGGCAGATTGTGGCCAGCAGGCTTTGGCACAATTGCTGGCAAGCCCGCCCCCCGTGGTGCTGCTCGACCTGGAGTTGCCCGACATGTCCGGCATGGACATCTTGCAGCAGATCACGGAGCGGCAACTGCCCTGTTCCGTGGTGGTGATCACCGCTCACGGCTCGGTGGATGTGGCGGTGGAGGCGATGCGGTTCGGGGCCTTCGATTTTCTCACCAAGCCGTTCGATGGCAAGCGCCTGTGCGCCACGGCGCGCAATGCCCTGAAGCACCAGCAACTCAGCTCGCTGGTGGCCCAGTATCGGGAAAACTTCGAGCGCAGCTCCTTTGCCGGTTTCATCGGCGCCTCCATGGCGATGCAGGCGGTCTATCGCATCATCGAGAGCGCGGCGCCGAGCAAGGCTACCGTCTTCATCACTGGCGAGAGCGGCACCGGCAAGGAGGTGTGCGCCGAGGCCATCCACCAGTGCAGCCCGCGTCGAGATCAGCCCTTCATCGCCCTCAACTGCGCTGCCATTCCCCATGACCTGATGGAGAGCGAGATCTTCGGCCACGTGAAGGGGTCGTTTACCGGTGCCCAGGGGGATCGCAAGGGGGCGGCCAGTCTGGCGGACGGCGGTACCCTCTTCCTCGACGAGATCTGCGAGATGGATCTCGACCTGCAGAGCAAGCTGCTGCGTTTCATTCAGACCGGCACCCTGCAGCGGGTCGGTAGCGGCAAGCTGGAGACGGTGGATGTGCGCTTTGTCTGCGCCACCAACCGGGATCCCCTGGTGGAGGTCAAGGCCGGACGGTTTCGTGAAGACCTTTACTACCGCCTGCACGTGATCCCGCTGGCGCTGCCCCCCCTGAGGGAGCGGGGAGAGGACATCCTGCTGCTGGCCCGGGAGTTGCTGCTGCGTTATGCCGGTGAGGAGAACAAGCGGTTCAGGGATTTTGATGCGGACGCAGTGCAGGTGCTGCTCGACTACCCCTGGCCCGGCAACGTGCGCGAGCTGCAAAACGTGGTACGCAACATAGTGGTGCTCAATGATGGCGAGCTGGTGAGCCCGGATATCCTGCCACCTCCCCTCAACGGGGGGCGTACCCTGGCCCCGGAGCCTGTGGTCGGGATCGCGGATCCCCAGTCAGATCCCGTGGTCGTTCGCAGGCAGGTCCGTCCGCTCTGGCAGGTGGAGAAGGAGGCCATCGAGCAGGCCATCGCCAGTTGTGACGGCAACATCCCCAAGGCGGCGGCCCTGCTGGAAATAAGCCCTTCCACGATTTATCGCAAGAAGCAGAGCTGGGAAGAGGCGAGTCCGGCCTGAGCCGTCACCTCTGCTCCCGGGCAGACATGCTGATGTGCGGGGCGGCCAATTGGTCGCCCCGCACGCTTATCAGAGTTTGGCGAGCTGCTTGAGCCTGGCCAGTCGTTCTGCCTCGTTGGCGGTGAACCAGCCATCCTGTGACAGCAGAAACCAGGCGCGGGCAAAGTATTCGGGCGCCGCGGGATCATTGAGCACGAGCGCATTCTCCCCCAGCTCCTCGAACACATAGCCATCCTCGGGGGTGCCAGCGGCGGTCATGTCGTCGCGCAACTGCGCCAGTTCGGCCATGGCCTGTTCATGGCGATCCTGGGCCCGGCTCAGGCGCGCCAGACTCCAGCGGGCGATAAAGGCTTTGCCCTGGTTGTTGTGCTGCTCGTGCCAGGCCAGGCACTTTTGCTGACAGGCGATGGCCTCGTCGAGGCGACCCAGCTCGAACAGGGTCCAGCCCTGATTGTTATAGAGGGTGGCGAGCCAGCCTCGTGCCCGCTTGTCGTGACTGCGCTCGGCCAGGGTCATCGCCAGCTGGTGCCAGTGGCTCTGCTCCTCCAGGGGGGCGGCGATGGCCACCATGTGGGCCGCATCGATGGCCAGATAGTGCTCTTCGTACTGCTCTCCCAGTTGCCAGGCCTGTTCAAACAGGGCTCTGGCGCTGGCCTTGTCACCGGCGGAGTTGAAGGTGCGGCCACGCTCCAGCAAGGCGCGCAGGCGGGCCCGTGGAGTCGCCTCGGTGAGGCGGGGTTCTATCTCGTCGAGCAGCTGGTGCGCCTGTGCAAACTGGCGTTGCAGCGAATGGGTGCGGGCTATCTGGGTGAGGAGCTCCAGCTCCCATTGCAGGTTGGCGGCACGCGCCTCGGGCAGCAGTGCTTGAAAACGCTGGGCGCTGGCAACGGGATCCTGATAATCCCACAGCGCCATGAAATCGGGCGGATTGTTCATCTGGCCTCCATGCCGGTTATCCGCCCATCAAGATGCCTGAAGGCCATTCTTTGTACAAGAAGGGGGCTGGCGCCATCGTGACGCCAGCGCTTGCCGATCAGTAGACCATGGCAAGGCTCATCAGCATCAGACCCAGGGCAGCAAAGGCTCCCTCCTTGATAGCCAGGCGCGGTACCAGCGCCTTGGGCAGGGCAGGGAACAGGCTCAGGGCAAAGCCGAACCCCGGCATCAGCCAGTGGAAAGCAGGGCTTCTCAGGGCGGGATCCGCAGCGCCATTGATGACGATGAGCAGGATAAAGAGGGTGAAGGCGGGCAGGATAAACCAGCGGGCATGGCCGGTGGCGACCGCCCGCAGTGGCGAGATGCGATAGAGCACCAGGGTCACGAGGAAGAGGGCGAGGGGAGCCAGCAGATAGAGCGGGGCCGGGTTCATGATGAGAGTCTCCTGACAAGGGGGGCAGAGTGTAGGCAGTCCGGGTGGGGAATGACCAGTCCCCCGCGCCCGGGCTGTGAAGCGGATCGCATGGCAAATGTTTGCCTGGGCAGGATCAGCGGAACCAGAACCAGAGCACGGCAAATACCAGCCAGCTCAGCACCAGCAGGATCCAGGGCAGCGGGTGCTGGCGGGTGAGCTCGATGACCTCGGCTTCGCTCTCCTCTTCCGGCGTCTCTTGGGAAGAGTGCCTGGCTTTGGCTTGCAGTTTCTTCTGGCGGCTGGCCTCGCGGGCCTTCGCCTTCATCTGTTTCTTGTATTCGTCTATGCCCTTCTGGATCCCCTGGGCGATGAGCTGGGTTTGCTCCTTGGTCTGCCCCGGCTTCTGGTTGGCACGGGCGATCTTCATCGCCTCCTGCTGGGTTTCGGGGGAAATTTTGTCGTACTTGGCCATTCCAGGCACTCCTTGGCATTGATTGGCGGGCAGTATGCCATAACCGTTACCGGCGGGCTGCCATCATGGGGGAAATTGCTCTGCGAGTGGGGTGCCTCTGTTCCAAATAGGGGAAACAGGTTGCGTGGATGATCACATTTGGCGGAATTTGTGAGTCGCCGATGAAAAACCGTCACATGTTGTTTGTTATATTACCGCCCGATCCTGGATAGGGTCGTCCAATAACAAAATAACAAGGTGATATGGAAATGAATTATAAATTTGTCAAAGGAAGTATCGCACTGGCAGTGCTTGCCGCATTGAGCGGCTGCAATACCTCAAGCAACGACAGCGTCGCCCCCTGCACCGAAAATGTCTGCAAGCTGACCATTTTGCATACCAATGATACCCACGGTCGTTTCTGGCACAACGACAAGGGCGAATATGGCATGGCGGCCCAGAAGACCCTGGTCGAGCGGCTGCGTGCCGAGGCGAAAGCGGCGGGCAGCGAAGTGCTGGTGCTCTCCGGCGGTGACGTCAACACCGGGGTGCCAGAGTCGGATCTGCAGGATGCAGAGCCGGACTTCATGGCCATGAACAGCATCCGTTACGATGCCATGGCGGTGGGCAACCACGAGTTCGACAACCCCCTGACCATCCTCGAGAAACAGCGTCAGTGGGCCCAGTTCCCGATGATCTCCGCCAACATCTATGACAAGACGAGCGGCAAGCGCTACTTCGATCCCTACAAGGTGTTCAAGCTGGAGAGCGGCCTCAAGGTCGCCGTGCTGGGTCTGACCACAGAGGACACCGCCCAGCTGGTGGATCCCAACAACGTCCAGACCCTCGAGTTCCGCGATCCGACCACGGAAGCCGCCAATCTCGGCAAGCAAATCCGCGACAACAAAGAGGCGAACCTGGTTCTTGCCATCACCCACATGGGCCATTACGAGAATGGTCAGCACGGCAGCAACGCACCGGGTGACGTGGAGATGGCCCGTGCGCTGCCGGCAGGTACTCTGGACGCCATCATCGGTGGTCACTCCCAGAACCCGGTCTGCATGGAGCCGGGCACCCCGGACAAGTACGCCGACTTCAAGCCGGGCGACGACTGCCAGCCGGATCAGCAGAACGGCACCTGGATCATGCAGGCTCACGAGTGGGGCAAGTATGTGGGTCGTGCCCAGTTTGACTATCAGAATGGCAAGCTGACCCTGACCCAGTACGATCTGATCCCGGTCAACCTGAAGAATGCGGACGGTGATTTCATCCAGGAAGAGATCGTCAAGGATCCCGAGCTCTACAACACCCTGCTCACCTATCAGGAGAAGGGACAGCAGGAGCTGGGTGTGGTCATCGGTGCCACCGATGGCGTACTGGACGGTGAGCGCGCCAACGTGCGCAACAAGCAGACCAACCTGGGTCGTCTCATCACCACCGCGACTGCCGAGAAGCTGAGCACCGACTTTGGCATCGTCAACTCCGGCGGGGTGCGTGCCTCCATCGCGGCAGGGGACATCAGCTACCGTGACGTGCTGACCGTGCATCCGTTCGGCAACACCGTCAACAAGGCGACCATGAGCGGCAACGAGCTGCTGACCTACCTGGGTCAGGTTGCGACCAAGACCGCCAATACCGGTGGCTATGCCCAGTTCGGCGGCATCAAGATGACGGTGGATTGCCAGGCCAAGAGCGTGGACATCGCCACCATCGGCGGGAAGGCCTTCGATCCGGCAGCAACCTACAGCTTCTCCATCCCGAGCTTCAGCGCGGCCGGTGGTGACGGTTATCCGAAGATCGACACCATCAATGCCGGTCTGGTGGATGCCGGTGTGCTGAAGGATTATATCGCGGCGAAGAAGACCATTCAGGTCGCCGATTATCAGCCGGCCGGCGAGGTCAGCTATATCAACTCCACCTCGGTAGAGGGTTGCAAATAATCCCTGCACCCCGAGCCAATAAAAAAGAGAGGCAGCCATGGCTGCCTCTCTTTTTATTTTCAATATCATCAGCAGTGTCTCTCGGGAAATATATCCTGCTACGGGAAGCTGCCCCGAAATAGGGCATGACACGATCTGATGGCAATAAAAAGGCGACCCTGAAGTCGCCTTTATCATGCTTGCCGGAGGAGCGTGCTTAGAGCTGCTCGATGCCGACGATATGCCAGGGGGCATTGTCCTTGGCGAGATCACGCTCGAGGTGCCACACCTCCTTGATGTCCTCCTCGACCTGCTCCTGACGGTCCATGTAGCGGCCGCTGAAGCGCACGCTCACCTGGGCCCAGTCGCTGCCGTAGTCGGCACGGACCAGCTGGGTGTCCACGTACATCACCTCGGTGTGCTGCTCACCGGAGAGCTCGGCGCGTTCAGCCTTGAGGTGCTCGAACAGCTCGGGGCTCACGTACTCGCGGATCTTCTCCAGGTCGTTCTTGTTCCAGGCCTCTTGCAGGGTGCGGTAGTGATCGCGGGCACCGGCCAGGAAGCCGTTCATGTCAAAGCCCGGGGGCAGACGGAAGGGCACGTCGCTGTCGGCAAAACCGGTGGCCTGCGGGGCGTTGTGGCTTTGCTCGAACTGCTGGGGGGCCGCGCTCTGGGGCGGTTGATAGCCCGCATAGGCCGTCTGTGGCTGGGCCGCTGTCGCCTTGTTCCTGCGCAGGGCTCGGAACAGGAAGACACCACCCAGTGCCAGCAGGGCGATCAGCAGGAAGTCCATCCCTTGCAGACCTTCGAAGGCACCGCTGCCCAGCAGGTAGGCAAACAGACCGCCGGCCAGCAGACCACCCAGCAGGCCGCCCATCATGCCGCCTTTCTTGGGTGCCTGAGCGCCCACGGTCGGGTTCTTGGTGTCGACCGGCTTGGCTGCAGGTTGGGCCGGAGCCGTCTTGTAGCTCTTGCCAAAGGATTTGCCGCCACCAAGTTTCTTGGCCTCGGCGATGGGTGCCCCAAGGCCAATGGCCAGGATCAGGGCAAACAGGGTCAGCATCTTTTTCATTTTGACTCTTTCACTCTCATGTAGGTGGGGGCATGCTCTGCTTGTGCAAGCTCAGCGAGGCGCATGGCAGGCTGCCAGTCCCTTTTTGTGTTGCAGCTTGCGGGTATGATTATCACGGATGGCATGAATTATTCATGAACAGATTGAGTCGTCCGACAGGGGAGGCGCCCATGAGACACAGACGGCCGAGTCGCTCGGTGCGCAGGTTGCGCAACAAGCAAAGAGCAAGAACGAAGGATCAGACCCTGGTCTGGCCCTTTCTCGTACTATGAGGCAGGTCTGCGGCGCAGAAGTGGATGACGCTGACGAGGCCAGGGTCCCGTCTTGTCGCCGGATGCGATGACGGGACGTATTAGCACTCGCGATGGCGGGGTTTCTTTTGTAAAATTCCCGTCCCCTTCCCGCTGCGGTTTTTATGTGTATGGCAGAGCAAGTGACGGCGAAAAAAGACGCCAAGACACAACAGCTGAAAGTACCTCCCCACTCTTTTGAGGCCGAACAGTCCGTACTGGGTGGCCTGATGCTGGACAACGAGGCCTGGGATCGGGTCGCCGAACGGGTGATCGACAAGGATTTCTACAGCCGTCCGCACCGCCTGATCTTCCAGGCCATGACCCGCCTCTCCAATGCGGGCAACCCCATCGACCTTATCACTCTGCAGGAGGAGCTCGAGCGCTCCGAGCAACTGGAAGAGGCCGGTGGCTTCGCCTATCTGGTGGAGATCGCCAAGAACACCCCGAGTGCCGCCAACATCAGTGCCTACGCCGAGATCGTGCGTGAGCGGGCGGTGGTGCGGGAGATGATCTCGGTCGCCAACGAGATAGTCGAAGCGGGCTACGAGCCCCAGGGGCGTACCTCCAACGATCTGCTGGACCTGGCCGAGAGCAAGGTATTCCAGATCGCCGAGCAACGCACCAGCGCCAACGAGGGCCCCCAGCCCCTCAAGCTCATCCTCGAGCAAACCGTCGACAAGATTGAAGAGCTGTTCAAGACCCCCCACAACGGGGTGACCGGCGTGTCGTCCGGCTACAACGATCTGGACAAGATGACCGCCGGCCTGCAGCGTTCGGATCTGGTCATCGTCGCCGCTCGTCCCTCCATGGGCAAGACCACCTTTGCCATGAACCTGTGCGAGCACGCGGCCCTCACCGCCGACAAGCCGGTGCTGATCTTCTCCCTCGAGATGCCCTCCGAGCAGATCATCATGCGTATGCTCGCCTCCGTGGGGCGCATCGACCAGACCAAGGTGCGGACCGGCCAGCTCGACGACGAGGATTGGGCGCGGCTCTCCTCCACCATGGGGCTGCTGCTGGAGAAGGGGAAGATGTACATCGACGATTCCTCCGGCCTGACCCCGACCGAAGTGCGCTCCCGTGCCCGCCGGGTGGCGCGGGACAACGGCGGCATCAGCATGATCATGGTGGACTACCTGCAACTGATGCGGGTGCCGGCGCTGTCTGACAACCGTACTCTGGAAATCGGTGAAATCTCCCGCTCCCTCAAGGCGCTGGCGAAAGAGTTGCAGTGCCCCGTGGTGGCGCTCTCCCAGCTGAACCGAAGCCTGGAACAGCGTGCCGACAAGCGCCCGGTCAACTCGGATCTGCGGGAATCCGGCTCCATCGAGCAGGATGCGGACTTGATCATGTTCATCTACCGCGACGAGGTCTATCACGACGACAGCCCCGACAAGGGGATCGCCGAGATCATCATCGGCAAGCAGCGTAACGGCCCCATAGGACGAGTGCGGCTCACCTTCCAGGGTCAGTTCTCGCGCTTTGACAACTACGCGGGCCCGGCGTTTGATGATGACTACTAAGTAAGCCGGGAGCCTGCTCCCGGCATCCATAAACAGTTTTCCCGGTTCGACAATTCTGCCGGTCCGGCCTTAGACGATGAGATTTGAGGGCTGACACCACCCGGTGCCTGATTATCATGCCCTCGTAAGGGAAAACAGATGAAAGCGGCTATCGCCCAAATCAATACCGCGGCACTGCGCCACAACCTCGCTGTGGTCAAACGCCACGCCCCCCAATGCAAGATCATTGCCGTGGTCAAGGCCAACGCCTATGGCCACGGCCTGCTGCCGGTCGCCCGCACCCTGGTGGATGCGGACGCCTACGCGGTGGCCCGCATCGAAGAGGCGCTGATGCTGCGCTCCTGCGCCGTGGTCAAGCCCATCGTGCTGCTGGAGGGCTTCTTCAGCGCCGCCGACCTGCCGGTGCTGGCGGCCAACAACCTGCAGACCGCGGTGCACACCTGGGAGCAGCTCGAGGCGCTGGAGCAGGCCGAGCTGCCTGCCCCCGTGGTGGCCTGGCTCAAGCTCGACACCGGCATGCACCGCCTCGGGGTACGGGCCGAGGAGATGCCCGCCTTTATCGAGCGCCTCGGCAAGTGCAAGAACGTGGTGCAGCCGTTCAACGTCATGACCCACTTCAGCCGCTCCGATGAGCTGGAGCAACCCACCACCCGCGAGCAGATCGACTTGTTCAGCCAGCTGACTGCGCCGCTGTCGGGCGAGCGCGCCATGGCCAACTCGGCAGGCATCCTGGCGTGGCCGGATTCCCACTGCGACTGGGTGCGCCCCGGCGTCATCCTCTACGGCGTGTCGCCGTTCCCCAATACGGTGGCGGCGGATTATGACCTGCAGCCAGTGATGACCCTCAAGACCCAGCTCATCGCGGTGCGCGATCACAAGGCGGGCGAGCCGGTAGGCTATGGCGCCAACTGGGTGTCGGATCGCGATACCCGGCTCGGGGTGATTGCCATCGGCTATGGCGACGGTTATCCGCGCATGGCCCCCAATGGTACGCCAGTGCTGGTCAATGGCCGCATCGTGCCGCTGGTGGGGCGCGTCTCCATGGACATGACCACGGTGGATCTCGGCCCCGGCGCCACCGACAAGGCCGGTGACGAGGCGGTGCTCTGGGGGGAAGGGCTGCCGGTGGAGCGGGTGGCCGACCAGATCGGCACCATTCCCTATGAGCTCATCACCAAGCTCACCTCCCGCGTCTTTATGGAGTACGTGTAGGCGAGTCGCCCCTCATCCCCCATCCTTCTCCCGCGAGGGGAGAACAAAAAGGCCGCCCCGACAAGGGCGGCCTTTTTCATGGGCGTGTCCCAGAGACGAAAGAACAAGCCCCGCATCTGCGGGGCTTGAGTCTCCGTCACTATGTGGCGCTTAGCCTATGGTCATCAGGCTGGCATTGCCACCGGCGGCGGCGGTGTTGACCGAGAGGGCGTGCTCGATGAGCAGGCGCTCCAGCGGGATGTCGGTCTCGCCGCGATGCAGGCCGTGCACACCGATGATGGCGCCGTTACGGGCTGCCTGGCGCGCGGCGGCGAGCTTGCTCACCTCTCGCAACTGATCCGAGTCGCCGTGGTGCAGCAGGGCATCGAAGTCCGTCTCCCCCGTGGCCCAGTCCGCCACCAGCGCGATGGGATCCCGCACCTCGGTCGGCAGGGAAGAGAGCAGGGAGCGTGTCTGCGCATCGTCCGGCAGCAGCACCTGGCTGCCGACCGCCAGACAGGCGGCCAGCTGGGCCAGCAGGTCGGCCTTCTCCTGGGCAAGACAGAGCACCCGTTCCCGGGGCAGCAGGCTGTAGCTGTTGCGCTCGCCGGTGGGGCCGGTCAGCAGCTGGGTACGGCCGCTCTGGGAGAGCGCGGCGTAGTGATCGCACAGGGCGGCGAGGGCCGGATCCTGCTTGCTCGCCCAGTCGCGCAGGGCCACGAGGGGGGCTTTCGCCTCGGCATGCAGGGCACCGGACTCCTGGTGCAGCTGGTTGGCCACCGCCTCCTGGGGACGGGCGCCGAGCAGGCGATACATGTAGAGCGGGCCGCCGGCCTTGGGACCGGTGCCGGAAAGCCCTTCCCCACCGAAGGGTTGCACCCCGACCACGGCGCCCACGATGTTGCGGTTGACGTAGAGGTTGCCCACCTTGGCCACGTTCACCACCTGGGCGATGGTCTCGTCGATGCGGGTATGAACACCCAGGGTCAGGCCGTAGCCGCTGGCGTTGATCTGCTCGAGCAGCTCCCCGAGCCGGGTGCGCGGGTAGCGGACCAGGTGCAGCACAGGGCCGAACACTTCGCGTCCCAGTTCGTCCAGGCTGTCGAGCTCGATCAGGGTCGGCAGCACGAAGGTGCCGCGGCTGCAGGCATCCCCCTGGGTGCGGGCGATCTGGTGCACCTTGCGCCCCTTGTCGCCCATGGCCTTGATGTGGCGCTCGATGTTGGCCTTGGCCTCGGCGTCGATGACGGGACCGATGTCGGTGGAGAGGTGCTCGGGGCTGCCTACCTTGTACTCGGCCATGGCGCCCTTGAGCATCCTGATCACCCGATCCGCCACGTCATCCTGCACGCACAACACTCGCAGGGCGGAGCAGCGCTGACCGGCGCTGTCGAACGCCGAGGAGATGACATCCATCACCACCTGTTCGGTCAAGGCGGAAGAGTCGACGATCATGGCGTTCTGGCCGCCGGTCTCGGCGATGAGGGGAATGGTGCGACCCTGGGCGTCGAGGCGACCGGCCAGGTTGCGGGAGATGATGCCCGCCACCTCGGTGGAGCCGGTGAACATGACGCCGCGCACCCGTTCGTCCGCGATGAGCGCCGCACCCACGGTCTCACCACGGCCCGGCAGCAGTTGCACCGCACCGGCGGGAACCCCCGCTTCCAGCAGGATGCGCACCGCTTGTGCCGCGATGAGGGGGGTCTGCTCGGCAGGCTTGGCCAGCACCGTATTGCCGGCGGCCAGGGCCGCGCACACCTGGCCGCTGAAGATGGCCAGCGGGAAGTTCCAGGGGCTGATGCAGACCACGGGGCCGAGCGGTCTGTGGGTGTCGTTGGCGAAGTGGTTGCGCGCCTGGGCGGCGTAGTAGCGCAGGAAGTCCACCGCTTCGCGCACCTCGGCGATGGCGTTGGCGAAGGTCTTGCCGGATTCGCGAACCAGCAGGCCCATCAGGGGTTGCAGTTCGGATTCCATCAGGTCGGCGGCCCTGTCCAGCACGGCGGCCCGCTCGGCTGGCGGGGTGGACTGCCAGATCTGGCCGCTCGTGAGGGAGCAGGCGAGCGCCTTGTCCACCAGCGCTACCGTGGCTTCGCTCACCTGACCGACGACATCGCGGTGATCCGCCGGGTTGAGCACGGGCTGGAACTGGGTCGGCGCCTCGGTGTCGCAACCCAGCATGGGCACGGCTTGATAGGCGGTGTTGGTGCTGGCGAGCAGGGCGGCGGAGAGTGACCCCAGGCGGTGCTCGTTCGCGAGATCCAGACCTGCGGAGTTCGGGCGCGCCTCGCCGTAGAGATCCCGGGGCAGGGGGATGCGCGGATGGGGCAGACCCAGGGTCCCTTCACGGGCGGCCATCTGCTCGATCTGCTGCACCGGATCCTGCACCAGATCCGAGAGGGAGATGTTGTTGTCCGCGATGCGGTTGACGAAGGAGGTGTTGGCCCCGTTCTCCAGCAGGCGGCGCACCAGGTAGGCGAGCAGGGTCTCGTGGCTGCCCACCGGAGCATAGATGCGGCAGGGGCGACCCAGCTTGCCGTCGGCCACCTTGCCGACCACCTGTTCGTAGAGCGGTTCACCCATGCCGTGCAGACACTGGAACTCGTACTGGCCCGGGTAGTAGTTCTGACCCGCCAGCTGATAGATGGCAGACAGGGAGTGGGCGTTGTGGGTGGCGAACTGGGGATAGATGGCCTCGGGCACCGCCAGCAGCTTGCGGGCGCAGGCTAGGTAGGAGACGTCCGTGTAGGGCTTGCGGGTATAGACCGGGTAGCCTTCCAGCCCTTCCTGCTGGGCGCGCTTGATCTCGCTGTCCCAGTAGGCGCCCTTCACCAGACGGATCATCAGGCGGTGACGGCTGCGCTTGGCGAGATCGATGACGTAGTCGATCACATAGGGGCAGCGCTTCTGGTAGGCCTGGATGACGAAGCCGATGCCGTTCCAGTCGGCGAGGGACGGATCGAAGCAGAGCTTTTCCAGCAGATCGAGGGAGATCTCCAGGCGATCGGCCTCTTCGGCGTCGATGTTGATGCCGATGTCATACTGCCTGGCGAGCTGGGTCAGGCCCAGCAAGGTGGGGTAGAGCTCCTCCATGACGCGATCGTACTGGGCGCGGCTGTAGCGCGGATGCAGGGCGGAGAGTTTGATGGAGATACCCGGCCCCTCGTAGATGCCGCGACCGTGGGAGGCCTTGCCGATGGCGTGGATGGCCTGCTCGTAGGAGGCCAGATAGCGTTTGGCGTCCTCCTCGGTCAGGGCCGCTTCCCCCAGCATGTCGTAGGAGTAGCGGAACCCTTTGCTCTCCATGCCGCCTGCGTTCGCCAGCGCCTCGGCGATGGTCTCGCCGGTGACGAACTGCTCACCCATCAGGCGCATCGCCATGTCGACGCCCTTGCGGATGAGCGGCTCACCCCCCTTGCCGATGAGTCCTTTGAGGGAGCTGTTCATGCCCGCCTCGTTGTGGGTGGCCACCAGCTTGCCGGTGATGAGCAGACCCCAGGAGGCCGCATTGACGAACAATGAGGTGCTCTGGCCCAGGTGCTGGCTCCAGTTGCCGCCGCTTATCTTGTCGCGGATGAGGGCATCCCGGGTCGCCTTGTCGGGGATGCGCAGCAGCGCCTCCGCCAGGCACATCAGGGCCACCCCTTCCTGGGAGGAGAGGGAGAACTCCTGAAGCAGCCCCTGCACCAGGCCCTGACGGCCGCTGGCGCTCTTCTGGTTGCGCAGCTTCTCGGCGATGCCCATGGCCAGCTTCTGGGTCGCGTCAGCCTTCTCCTTGGGCAGACGGGCCTGCTCCAGCAGCATGGGGACGGCTTCGGTCTCGGGGCGGCGATAAGCCCCCGTGATGGCGGCCCGCAGCACGGACTGGGGCAGAATGCTCTCGGCAAACTCGAGGAAGACCTGGATGCCCTGCTCGGTCAGGGTCTCGACGGCCTCTTCCCCGGCGGCGGCAGCCAGCCCGGAGTGCTCGGGCGGGGTCAGACCGCGATCCAGTTGCTCCAGATAGGTGAAGATGGCTTGCTTGATCAGCCAGTGGGGAGTGCGATCCAGGGTCTGCGCAGCCTGTTTGAGGCGGTCGCGGGTCGCTTCATCGAGTTTGACGCCGAGGGTGGTAGTGGCCATGGGACTTCCTGTGTCTAGAAGGTAACAATATTACCGGACGGTTAAATTTCGCCGATGATGGTGCAACCAGGTGCAACCTTCAAGCAAGAAATTTTAATGTATTGGTTACATTGTTGAGTTCTTCCATGAATCCGGTCTCCATCAGGCTCCTTTCAAGCCCGCCGCTTGTCCGCTTTTCACAGCATTATTAATGGGTTGGCAATGCATCTTATGAATGCCTACATGAGGTGCAACCCACTGCGAATCGGGTTGCGCTTTTGCGTGTTCGACCGAGCCCGGGCTGTGAGCGCGGCTCCCCCGTGCGCAGAAGGGGGCGGAGCGCCACCTGACAGAGCCCCGTGCTCTCCTATGCTGTTAGCTGGCCACAGGGGCCAGCTATCGGTGACAAGGAGAAACCCATGGCGCGTGTCAGTACCTATCTCAATTTTGCCCGGGAGACGGAGGCTGCCTTCCTCTTCTATCGCGAAGTGTTCGGCGGAGACTTCAGCGGCCCCATCCACAGGTTCAAGGAGTCCCCGGGTTGCCCGGGCCAGCCCCCTTTGTCGGAGGAAGACGGGGAGCTGGTGATGCATGTGGCCTTGCCCATCCTTGGGGGTCACGTGCTGATGGGCACGGATGCTCCGGCCAGCATGGGGTTCACCCTGGTACAGGGCAATAACAGCTACCTCAACCTGGAGCCGGACAGCCGGGGCGAGACCGATCGCCTGTTCGCAGCCCTGGCTGAGGGAGGCCAGGTGGAGATGCCGCTGGCGGAGATGTTCTGGGGTGACTATTTCGGATCCCTGGTGGACAAGTTCGGCACCCACTGGATGTTCAACTGCCAGAGCAAGACCTGACGGCAGATCTGCAATGAAAAGGGCGCCATGGCGCCCTTTTCATCTTTATTGCCCATCACAGTCCCTATTTGCTGCGCCTGCCACCTGCGCTGGTATGCCCCGGGCATGGGATTGCAGTGCGCTGAGCTGCCTTATGGCGTGCGACCCACCATGTCAGCGGGGATCACCCAGGCATCGAATTGCTCCGCGCTGAGGTGGCCCGAGGCAATGGCCGCCTCCCGCAGGCTGAGCCCCTGATGGTGCGCCCGCTTGGCGATCTCGGCCGCCTTGTCATAGCCGATATGGGGGTTGAGGGCCGTCACCAGCATCAGGGAGCGGGAGAGCAGATCGTCGATCCTGGCCTGGTTCGGGGTGATGCCGACGGCGCAGTGGTCGTGGAAGCTCTGCATGCCGTCCGCCAGCAGCCGCACGCTCTGCAGGACGTTGTAGGCGATCATCGGCCTGAACACGTTGAGCTCGAAGTTGCCGCTGGAGCCGCCGATGTTGATGGCCACATCGTTGCCCATCACCTGGGCGCAGAGCATGGTGAGCGCCTCGCTCTGGGTCGGGTTGACCTTGCCGGGCATGATGGAGGATCCGGGCTCGTTCTCGGGGATGAGCAGCTCCCCCAGCCCGCTGCGGGGGCCGCTCGCCAGCCAGCGCACGTCGTTGGCGATCTTCATGAGGGAGGCTGCCAGCGTCTTGAGGGCACCGTGGGCGTGAACCTGGGCGTCACTCGCCGCCAGGGCCTCGAACTTGTTGGGGGCGCTGATGAGCGGCAGGCCGGTCTGCTCGGCCAGGGTTCTGGCCACCGCCTCGGCAAAGCCGGGAGGGCAGTTGAGGCCGGTGCCCACGGCGGTGCCGCCGAGCGCCAGCTCGCACAAATGGGGCAGGGCGGCCCGTAGATGGCGCTCCCCCTGTTCAAGCTGGGCGACCCAGCCGGAGATCTCCTGGCCCAGGGTGAGGGGAGTGGCATCCTGCAAATGGGTGCGGCCAATCTTGACGATGTGGTCGAAGGCGGCGGCCTTGCCTGACAGGGTCTGCTTCAGGGCCGCGAGGGCCGGCAGCAACCGCTGCGTGATGGCGGTGACTGCCGCCAGGTTCATGGCGCTCGGAAAGACATCGTTGCTGGACTGGCTCTTGTTTACCTCGTCGTTGGGATGCACCAGCCGCGCTTCCCCCCGGGGGCCGCCGAGCAGTTCGCTGGCCCGGTTTGCCAGCACCTCGTTGAGGTTCATGTTGGTCTGGGTGCCGGAGCCGGTCTGCCACACCATCAGGGGAAACTCGGCGTCGTGCAGGCCGCGCAGGATTTCGTCGGCGGCGGCCATGATGGCCTGGGCCTTGCGGGCGGGGAGCAGCCCCAGGGCGTGGTTGACCCGGGCGCAGGCGGACTTGATGAGGGCCAGGGCATGGATGATCTCCATGGGCTGGCGCTCCCCCGAGATGTTGAAGTGATGCAGGGAGCGCTGGGTCTGGGCCCCCCAGAGCCTGTCCGCCGGGACGGCTATCTCCCCCAGGCTGTCCCGCTCCATCCTGATATCCATGACGTGTCTCCTGCCGTTGAGGTGGTGGCACCCAGCATGAACCCAAACGGCGGCCGGGGCCAGCTTGCACATGGATACGCTTTGCATATAATAAGTAAAGCTTACTATATAGGTTGCATATCATGAACAAACAACCGGACACCCTTGGCTTTCTCATCGGCGACGTCCAGCGCCTGATGCGCCGCCAGTTCCAGCAGCAGCTGGAGGGAAGCTGCCTCACCCTGGCCCAGGCCAGGGCTCTGGTGCACATTGCACGCAGCGAAGGGATCCGCCAGGTGGATCTGGCGGAGCGGCTCGACATCCAGCCCATCACCCTGGCCCGTCAGCTCGATCAGCTGGCGGAGAGCGGCCTGGTGGAGCGGCGCAGCGACCCCCATGACAGGCGGGCCTATCAGCTCCATCTGACCGAAGGGGCCGCCCCCTATCTGGCGATGATCAAACAGGCGTCCGATCTGGTGCATCAGAGGGCCATCGGCGAGCTGGGGGAGGAGGCGACCGAGGCGCTGTGCCGCTCCCTCAAGATCCTGCGTGCCAACCTCGGCCACCTCTGATGCTTTCCTGTGATGCCAACCAACGTGGAGCCATATCATGACCACTGATTCCCCCTCTTCCTCCCGTCCCGCCGCCAACCGGCGCCGCACCCGCCTGCTGTTGCTGGTGGTGGTGCCGGCACTGGCCTTGATCGGCGCGGGCGTTATCTACCTGCAGGGCGGGCGCTATGTGGAGACGGACAACGCCTATGTGAAGGCGGACAAGGTCCCCATCAGCACCGAGGTGCTGGGCCGGGTGGCCAAGGTGTTCGTCGAGGAAAACCAGCAGGTCCGGGCCGGCCAGCCGCTGTTCGAGCTGGATCAGGAGTCCTTCCGGGTCGCTGTGGCCAAGGCCGAGGCGGAACTTGCCAAGGTGCGCACCGATCTGGTGGCGCTGCAGACCAGTTATCGCGGCCAGCAGGCGGAGATCGCCGTGGCCCGCACCCGCCATGCCTATGCCCTGAAAGAGGAGCACCGTCAGGCGGATCTGGTGGCCAAACACTTCACCTCCACCGCCAATTACGACGATGCCCGCCAGCTCACCATACAGACCGCCCAGCAACAGGTGGCGCTGGAGGAGGGGCTCAAGAAGATTGAAGCCTCCCTCAGCGGGGACGTGAACCTGCCGGTGGAGCAGCAGCCCGCCTATCAGGAGGCCGCGGCCGAGTTGGCCAAGGCCAGGCTGGATCTGGCTCGCACCACCATCTATGCCCCCGCCAACGGCATCGTCAGCCAGTTGCCCAAGCCCGGCCAGTACAATCTGGTGGGCATGACCGCCATGATGCTGGTGGAGACCGACACCCCCTGGGTGGAGGCGAACTTCACCGAGACGGAGCTGACCCATGTGCAACCTGGCCAGAAGGTGGACATCAGTGTGGATACCTACCCCGATGCGCACTGGACCGGGGTGGTGGAGAGCCTGAGCCCGGCCACAGGCTCCGAGTTTTCGGTGATCCCGGCCCAGAACGCCACCGGCAACTGGGTCAAGATCGCCCAGCGGGTGGCAGTGCGGATCAAGCTGGATTCGGGAGCGGATCTGCCCATCCTGAGGGCGGGTCTGAGTGCCACCGCCGAGATAGACACCGGCCATCAGCGCACCCTGCCTGGCCTGTCAGGTCGAGGTTGATATGACGAGCGCAGCCACAGGGCAGGCAGACCAGGCTTCCCGTCGCACCTTCATCACCCTGTCGGTGATGGTGGCGACCATCATGCAGGCGCTGGACACCACCATCGCCAACGTCGCCCTCCCCCACATGCAGGGAGCCATGGGGGCGACCCAGGATCAGATCTCCTGGGTGCTCACCTCCTACATAGTGGCGGCCGCCATCTTCATGCCGCTGACCGGTTTCATCTCAGCAAGAATTGGCCGAAAAAGGCTGTTCATGTGGTCGGTGGCGGGCTTTACCGTCGCCTCCATGCTGTGCGGCGCGGCCCAGAGCCTGGAGCAGATCGTGCTGTTCCGCCTGCTTCAGGGGATCTTCGGGGCCAGCCTGGTGCCCCTCTCACAGGCGGTGCTGCTGGACACCTATCCGCCTGAGAAGCACGGCTCTGCCATGGCGCTCTGGGGGATAGGGGTCATGGTGGGCCCCATTCTGGGGCCGTCGCTGGGGGGCTGGCTCACCGAGTACTACAACTGGCGCTGGGTCTTCTACATCAACCTGCCGTTCGGCCTGCTGGCCTGGTTCGGACTTGCCGCCTTCATCGAGGAGACGAAGATCGATGCCAGCCGCCGCTTCGATCTGCTGGGGTTCGCCCTGCTGAGTCTCGGCATCGGGGCGTTGCAGATGGCGCTGGACAGGGGAGAGTCCCAGAACTGGTTCGCCAGCCGGGAGATCGTCATCGAGACCGCCCTGATGGTGATGGCGTTCTACCTCTTCGTGGTGCATATCTTCACCCACCCGCACCCCTACATAGAACCGGCCCTGTTCCGGGATCGCAACTTCAGCGTCGGTCTGCTCTTCATCTTCATCGTCGGCATCATCTTGCTGGCGACCATGACGCTGCTGCCTCCCTTCATGCAGGGGCTGATGGGTTACCCGGTGATCGACGTGGGTTACCTGCTCGCCCCGCGCGGGGTGGGCACCATGGTTGCCATGATGCTGGTGGGCAGGCTGTCGGGCCGGGTGGACGCCCGTTACCTCATCCTGTCAGGGCTGCTGCTCACCAGCTTCTCCATGTGGGAGATGACCCTGTTCAACACGGACATCGGCAGCTGGGACATAGTGCGCACCGGCATCATCCAGGGGCTGGGGCTCGGCTTCATCTTCGTGCCCCTCTCCACCATCACCTTTGCGACCCTGGCGCCGCGCTATCGCAACGAGGGGACGGCGCTGTTCAGCCTGGTGCGCAACATCGGCAGCAGCATCGGCATCTCGGTGGTGATCACCTATCTGGCCCAGCGATCCCAGATGAACCACGAGGCGTTCGCCGCCTACATCACCCCGTTCAATGTCAACCTGCATCAGGGCGGGGGCATGGCGGAGCTGATGACGCCGAAGGGGCTGGCCATGATCAACGGCGAGGTGACCCGGCAGGCCAGCCTGCTCGCCTACCTGCAGGATTTTCGCCTGATGATGTGGGTCAGCCTGTGCGCCGTGCCGCTGGTGGTGTTGCTGAGGGCTCCCGGGCGCAGCGGCTCTCGGGAGGAGATGGCCATTCTGGAGTGAATCACGAAGGGGCGAGCAACAAAGCAAGAGGGATGGCGCAGGCCATCCCTCTGTCGTTTGGCAGGATCAGCGTGCCGGCGTGAAGGGGGTGAGCGCTGCCAGAGGCGCAGCGTCCCCGTATTCCCGGATGGGTTCGCCGTGCTTGAAGATCTTGAAGGTCTCGCCCCGGGCACTCCAGTACTCGATGTGATTGCCGCCGATCTGCAACAGGCTCGCCTCGCGCAGGGCCACCACGGATTCGCTCGGGTTGATGGCGCAGAACTCGGCCAGACGCTCGTCCCGGGTCTCCCCCATGTGGCCGCTGATGCTGGCGTCCAGATAGTGAGGGTTGATCTGCACGGGGAAGAGCCCCAGCGCAGGCAGCACGACGGCGCTGCACACCGGCATGTCGTTGGTGGTGCGGATGCTGGGGGTGGCCACGTTGCAGCCGGCGCTCCAGCCCACATAGGGCACGCCCCGCTCGCGCACCGCACGCTGGATGGGGACCACCAGACCATACTCGTGCAGCCGCTGGTTCAGGAGCCAGGTATTGCCGCCGCTGATGAAGATGGCGTCGGCCCGGTTGATGGCATCCACCGGATCGTCGAAGTGGTGGATGCTGATGGCGTCCACCCCCAGACTCTCGGTGAGCTCCCGGGCACGGGCATCCCAGTCGCTGCGGATCACCGCGTAGGGGATGAGCAGGATGCGCTTGACCTGGTTGCGAGCGAGCAGGGCTTGCACCCGGTCGCGGGCCCAGCCGAGCAGGCCGGGGTGTTCTGTGGTTTTACCGTTGCTGAGCAGAAGCAGTTCCATGATGTGTCCTCGAAACAAGGCGCAGGACCCGGGCGGTCCTGGTGAAGAGAAGAGGGCACTCTACCGCCATCGAAGCGCCAAATGTGTGATCCCTGCCCGTTTTGTACGGTTGCAGGCCACTCAGGGTTGTTCGTTCACCTGCGCGTAGCGCAACAGCATCTCGGCGAGGGAGTTCACCGCCAGGCGTTTCATCAGGCTGGCGCGGCACACCTCGACGGTGCGCACCGAAATGCAGAGATCCTGCGCTATCTGCTGGTTCTTGTGGCCCCGGGCGATGAGCTGCAACAACTGGCGTTCGCGCGGGGTGAGGCGTTCAAAGGCGGCCAGCTGGGCGAGGCGGGTGGCCGCCGCCTGCGTCGCCTGCTCGGCCCGCTCGATGGCGGCGAGCAGGGGGGCCAGCTGCACCGGCTTTTGCAAGAAATCCACCGCCCCCAGCTTGAGGGACTCCACCGCCAGTGGCACCTCGCCGTGGCCGGTGAGAAACAGGATGGCGATGGGGCTCTGGGCCGCCTTCAGCCGCTGCTGGACCTCGGGGCCAGAGAGCCCCGGCATGCGGCAGTCGAGGATGAGGCAGGCGGGCTGGTGCAGGTCGACCTCTGCCAGGAAGCGCTCGCCATCGGAAAAGCTGAGCAGCTGCCGCTCGTCGCAACTCTCCAGCATGAAGCGCAGGGAGTCGAGCACGGCCTCGTCGTCATCGACCAGATAGAGCGGGGGGTGGGCAGGGGTCGGCATCTCAGTTCCTCGGCATGTCGGTGGATGAAGGGAGGGTTTCGGGTGGCGGCACGGGCAGAATGACCCGGGCCAGACAGCCGTGGGGGCTCAGGTTCTCCAGGGTGAACTGGCCGCGATGGCTCTCGACCACCTCCCGGCAGATGGCCAGCCCCAGCCCCATGCCATCCGCCTTGTCGCTGTAAAACGCCTGCTGCAGCAGGGCCGCAGGTTCCCTCAGGCCGGCGCCGTTGTCGCGGATCTCCAGCTGCAGGCTCTGTGCCTCGAAGGCGATCAGCAGCTCGACCCGGGCAGGCGCCTGTGCCGGTGCTTGCGTAGTGGGGTGAGCAGGGGAGTGAACAGCGGCGCGCGCACTCTTCGCTGCACTCTTAGCTGCCCTCTGCGCCGCTCTCTTCGCTGCACTCTCGGCGCCATTCTTGATGAGGTTGACCAGCAGCTGCTCCATCCCGGTGCCGTCCAGAGGTAACGGGCGTGGCTGGCCCCGCCAGTGCAGGGTGAAGGCGACGTCGAGCGGCGCCAGCATCTGCTCCAGCAGGGGGCGCAACTCCGCCACCAGGGGGGGCAGGTCGCAAGGCGCGACGCGGGGAGGGCGCTTTTGCAGCCTGGCCCTGAGCCGGTTGACGGTCTGGGTGATGCGCTGGACCTGGAGCCCTATCTGCTCCAGGGCCTGACGCAGGGAGGCCTGGGCGGCAGACTGGGCCGGATCTTGTGCGAGTTTGTCCAGTCGCAACAAGGCCCCCTGGCTGTAGTTGGCGATGGCGCTGAGGGGCTGATTGATCTCGTGGGCCACGTTGGCGCCCAGCTCGCCCAGTTCGGCGAGCCGTCTGGCCTGTGCCAGCTGGCGTCCCTTCTGCTCGAGCTGGTGGCGGGCTTTGAGCAGCCGGCGCTGGCTGCGGTTGAACAGGTATTGCAGCAGCAGGTGGTGGCCCCCCAGCAGCAGCACCAGCACCAGGGCACCCCAGCCCCACTGCTGATGCTGGCGCAGCCAGTGCCAGGCCGCTTGCCACCAGGGGCCCTGCAGCGGGTGGCGATCCAGCGCCTTGAGCAGGCGGTCGATGGCAAGCTCGCTGGTGGGCACGGTCCAGCCCGCCGAATCGGCGGCGATGGCCGCCTCGCTATCAGCGGGCAGATCGTACAGCGCGCGGGTCACCGCCAGCGCCAGCGCGGGGGAGGCCCGCTCTGTCTTGGCGAAGGACCAGTTGGGGTAGAGCCGGGTCGAGCTCTGGCAACCAAAGTCGGCCGGCGCCTGATCGTCCAGCACCCGAAACGCTCCCCTGGCGACCTTGCCCTCCCGCTCCATGCGCTCCAGCTGACACACCGGCACGATGGCGGCGACCACCTCCCCTGCCGTCAGCCGCTCGATGAGCCGGTCCAGCGGAAAGCCGGTGAACTGCACGGTGGAGAAGAAGTGCTCCAGCCTGACCCCCTGTTCGCCTGCCTCGAAGCGATAGGCGAGGTAGCCGCCGAAGGCGTTCTCCGAGACGGCGGCGACCGCTTGCCCCTCGAGGTCACGCCAGTGTCGGTAGGGGGCCTGGGCAGGCACCACCAGGGCGGCGCCGATGGCGAGGTTGTCCCCCCCGGCCGGACTCTTGAGGGTGGCGAGCCAGGCCAGCGGATACTGGCGCGCCAGGCTCACCGACTGGCCCGGGTTGGTGATGACGAAATCGAGGTGCTCGCGGGCGACGGCCTCGGCCAGTTCATCGAGCCCCAGCGGATGCAGCACGAAGCGATGGCCGGGCACGCGCTGTGCCAGCCAGCGCAGCAGCGGTTGCCACTGGGCTCTGGCCAGGGCCGGGCCGCGGGTCGCCAGCACGCCGATGCGTATCGGCTCGGCCAAGGTCTGCACCGGTGTGGCCTGGGATGGTGCGGATTCCTGTCGGGCCGGCGCTGGCACAGAGGGGGTTGGGGCGGCCTGCACCCGCAGCGGCAGGGCTGACAGGGCGAGCCAGAGCAGCAGGCTGAGCAGGGGCAAGGGGACTGGGGCGTGCAGGGGGCTCTCCTCTCGGTGCAAAGGGGGCAGTCTATCACCGGGACGTGCGCTTGCACGCGAACGGGGCCGGGAGGAGCGGCAAACGCCGCCCCGGTCACAGTTCAGCAGGGCTGGGGCATTTTTTATTGCGCTGGATCAACCCGGCTCCCGGTATGTGGAAAACCACAATAGAGGCGACTTCCTGCGTTGAGGACAATCGGCCCAACCCCTTTCAAGCCAGCTCAGCAGAAGGAAAGATGCCATGGAGCCCAGCAAGCGCCGATTGTTATCCGGGATCGCCGCCCTCACCGCAGGGGCGGCCCTGATCCCCGTCACCCAGGTTCAGGCGCAGTCCGTTCCCGCTCCCCGCAACGGGCGGGCGGCCATCAGCCGGGGAGATGGGCGCAAGCGTTACGGCATGCTGATCGACCTGCGCCGCTGCGTCGGTTGTCAGGCCTGCACCGTGGCCTGCACCATTGAAAACCAGCCCCCCCTCGGTCAGTTTCGCACCACGGTGAGCCAGTACGAGGTGAGCGACGTGGCCGCCCTCGAGGCTCCCGCCTCCCTCTTGATGCTGCCAAGGCTCTGCAACCACTGCGCCGAGCCCGCCTGCCTCGATGTCTGCCCCACCGGCGCCACCTTCCAGCGCGACGATGGCATCGTCGTGGTCAACAACGACTGGTGCGTCGGCTGCGGCTACTGCGTGCAGGCCTGCCCCTATGACGCCCGCTTCATCAACCACGAGACCAACACCGCCGACAAGTGCACCTTCTGCGCCCATCGGCTGGAGGCGGGGCTCTTGCCCGCCTGCGTGGAGAGCTGTGTCGGCGAGGCGCGCATCATCGGCGATTTGAACGACCCCAAGAGCCGGATCAGCCGCTTGCTGCGCGAACACGAGCCGGCGCTCAAGGTGCTCAAGCCCGAGGCCCATACCCAGCCGCGGGTCTTTTATCTCGGCATGGACGAGGCCTTCGTCAGCAAGGTCGACGGCAACCCGGCCCTGCGCACCCTGCTCACCGACGATGGCAAGGAGATAGCCCATGGTCATTAACGAACTGTTGGCCCCGGCTCAGCCCATCACCTGGCTGCCCTGGGCGGTGCAATATTTCTTCCTCATCGGCCTTGCTTACGGGGCCCTCTGGCTCGGCGCGTTTGAGCTGTGGCGCAAGGCGCCGGACCCGCGGCTGCAGACCCTGGCGGCGGTGCTGATGGTGGCGGCCGGTCTGGTGGCTCCCATTGCCCTGACCGCGGATCTGCACCAGCCGGCCCGGGCCTGGCACTTCTATGCCCAGACGCGCGTTGGCTCCGTCATGTGGTATGGCGCCTATCTGCTGCCGCTGTTCAGCCTGCTCTCCATGCTGCTCGGCTGGCTGCTGCTAAGGCCAGCCCTGGCCCGGCGTGGCGCAGAAGGGGACAAGATCGCCCGCCTTGCCCGGCTGCTCTGCCTGGGAAGCTGGTCGGGGCACGTTTGGCTGCGGCCCCTCTCCCTGCTGGCGGCCCTGAGCGGGCTCAGCATCGCCCTCTACACCGGGCTCGAGACCATGGCGGTGGCGGCGCGCCCGCTCTGGCATACCCCCTGGTTGCCCTGGCTGCTGACCCTGAGCGCCGTGCTGGGGGCCCAGAGTGCCCTGCTGCTGCTCAACCGCTTGCTGGCGGGCTGGGGTGCCCAGACCGAGTCGACCCTGCTGCGCCAGAGCGGCTGGACGTTAGGCCTGCTGGCGCTCTCCCTGCTGGGCTGGGCCCTGTTTGGCGGCGCCTCGGCGGCAGAGGCTGCAGCCCTCTATCGGCTCGACCCGAGCTGGCGGCTGGCGGCCCACTGGTTGTTGCTGACCCTGGGGCTGGCCAGCCTGCTGATGCTGTTGCGGCGAAGGATCTCTGCCTGCCTGGCACTCTGGGGGCTGGCGCTGCTGGGGCTGCACCTGGTGTGGGGCCTGCGCTGGCTGGTGCTCATTCAGGGGCAGCTCGCACCCAAATACGGGGCCGGCGTGTACCTCTATGAAATCGCCTGGGGCCCGGCCGGTGTGCTCGGCATTCTCGGCACCTTCGGTCTGCTGCTGGCCCTGCTGGTGGCCCTCTCGGAGCTGGTGCGCCCCTCTGTTTCCTCTGCCATCAAGGCATCCACAACTTTTGCACGCGAGGCTCTCTGATGGATCACAGCAAACGCAAGTTTCTCAAGGGCGCCGCCATCGCCGGTGGCACCGGATTGTTCGTTGCCGGTTACAGCGACACCCTCAAGCAGGTGGCGACTGGCCTCGCCACCGGCAGCTCGGGCCAGCCGACCCGGGATCCCATCCATGGCAACTCGCTGGCCGTGGAGTACAGGGTCGATGAGCAGGGGGAACTGCACCCCAACCCGGCCCAGCGGGTTGCCAACACCATGTGTCTTGGCTGCTGGACCCTGTGCGGAGTGCGGGCCCGCATCGACAACGAGCGCGACCAGATAGTGCGGATCCTGGGCAACCCCTATCACCCCCTCTCCGCCCGCCACCACATCGACTTCAAGACCCCGGTCAAACAGGCGCTGCTCGCCACCAGTGGCTACCAGGAAGGGGGGCTGGACGGGCGCTCCACCGCCTGCGCCCGTGGCAACGCCATGCTCGAGCAGCTCGACAGCCCGCAGCGGGTCACCCGCTGCCTCAAGCGGGTGGGGCCCCGTGGCAGCGGCCGCTGGCAGAGCATCCCCTTCGAGCAGCTGGTGGCCGAGGTGGTGGAGGGGGGGGATCTGTTTGGCGAGGGCCAGGTTGAGGGGCTGCGGGCCATTCGCAACCTCGCCGAGCCGCTCGACCCGGCCAACCCGGAATACGGCCCCAGGGCCAACCAGCTGCTGGTGAGCAACGCCTCGGACGAGGGGCGAGATCACTTCATCAAGCGCTTCACCTTCAACAGCTTCGGCACCCGCAACTTCGCCAACCACGGCGCTTATTGCGGCCTGTCGTTCCGGGTCGGGGCCGGCGCCCTGCTGGACGATCTGGAGAAGAACTCCCACCTCAAGCCGGACTGGGACGAGAGCGACTTCCTGCTGTTCATGGGCACCTCGCCCCAGCAATCGGGCAACCCCTTCAAGCGCCAGTCCCGTCAGCTGGCGGCGAACCGGGCGCGGCAGGGCAAGCCCTTCTCCTACGTGGTGGTGGCCCCCAGCCTGCCGAACACGGTGAACATGCCGTCCGCCCCTGCCAACCGCTGGCTGCCCATCCGCCCTGCCACCGACTCGGCGCTGGCCATGGCCATGTTGCGCTGGATCATCGACAACCAACGCTACGCCGAGCCTTTCCTGACGGCCCCCCATGCCGCTGCCGCCGAGCGGGCCGGCTATCGCGGTTTTTGCAACGCCAGCCATCTGGTTGTCTGCGACGAGGGGCATCCGCGCTTCGGCCAGATGCTGCGGGCCAGCGATCTCGGCTTGCCCTTTGAGGGGGAAGCCTATGGGGAGGGGGACGCCATGCTGGTAGAGGAGGCGAGCAGCGGCGAGCCGAGACCTGCCGGTCAGTGTGAGCGGGCCAACCTCTGGGTGGATCGCACCATTCCGGGCCCCAAGGGGGAGCTGATGGTCAAGAGCAGCTTCCAGCTGCTGGCCGAGGCGTGCCGGGAACACTCCCTCGCGCAATACAGCGCCGAGTGCGCCGTGCCGGTGAGTGATATCGAGGCGCTGGCGCGGGAGTTCACCAGCCACGGCACCCGGGCGGCGGTGGTCTCCCACGGCGGCACCATGAGCGCCAACGGCTTCTACTCGGCCTGGGCCATCATGATGCTCAACGTCATGGTAGGGAACTTGAACGCAAGGGGCGGCGCCGTGGCGAGCGGCGGCAAGTTCGATCCCTTCGGGGCGGGGCCGCGCTACGATCTGGCGAGCTTCCCCGGCATGGTCAAGCCCGCCGGGGTCTTCCTGTCGCGCTCCAAGTTCCCCTACGAGAAGACCTCCGAATATCGGCGCAAGCGCGAGGCGGGCCAGAACCCCTATCCGGCGCAAGAGCCCTGGTTCCCGATCTCGGGCCCCTTGCTCGGCGAACACCTGACCGCTGCGGTGAACGGCTATCCCTACCGGCTCAAGGCCTGGATCAACCACATGGGCAACCCCCTCTACGGTCAGGCCGGGCTCAGCAAGGCCATCGGCGAAGAGCTCAAAGACCCTGCCGTGCTGCCCCTTGTGGTCAGCATCGACAGCTTCATCAACGAGTCGTCGGCGCTGTCGGACTACCTAGTGCCGGACACCCTCACCTATGAGTCCTGGGGCTGGGCCACCGCCTGGCACGGGGTCATGACCAAGGTCTCCACCGGTCGCTGGCCCATCGTGGAGCCCCGTGTCGCCAAGACCGCCGAGGGAGATCCAGTCTGCATGGAGTCCTTCTTCATCGCGGTGGCCAAACGGCTGGGGTTGCCGGGCTTTGGCGAGGGGGCGCTCAAAGGGGCGGATGGCAAGGTGCACGGCTTGAACCGGGCGGCGGACTTCTCCCTCTACGGGGCGGCCAACGTCGCCTATCTCGGCGAGCCGGTGCCTCCTATTGGGCCTGAGGATCTCGCTTGGTCCGGAGTGGAGCGGATCATGCCGGTGCTGAATGCCACCCTGAGCCCGGAGGAGGCGGGCCGCGCCGCCTATCTCTTCGCTCGCGGCGGGCGCTTCGAGCCGGCGGCCAAGGGGCGCGACGATGCGGGTCAGCCGAGCAAGCGCTGGCCCAAGCCGTTGATGGTATGGAACCCCGAGGTGGGCAGCCGCCGCCACAGCCAGAGTGGGCAATACTTGAGCGGTACCCCGCGCTTCTTCCGCCCCCAGCTGGCGGACGGCACGCCGCTCAATGAGGCGTTCAAGCCGGCCCAGTGGCCGCTGCTGCTCACCAGCTACAAGTCCCACACCATGAGCTCCATGAGCATCGGCTCGGATCGCCTGCGCCAGGTGAACCCCAGCAACCGGGTGCGGCTCAATGAACAGACGGCGGCGCAGCTGGGGATCGAGAGCGGGGACAGGGTGCGGGTCAGCACCCCGGATGGCAGCGTGATCGGGGTGGCCGAGTGTGTGGCCGGGGTGCAGGCCGATGCCATCGCCATCGAACACGGTTTCGGCCACAAGGAGCTGGGGGCGCGGGAACATTGGATAGACGGCCAGAAAGTGGTCGCCAATCCCCTGCGCGGAGCCGGGGTCAATCTGAATGACTTGGCGGTGCTGGATCCCAGCCGCCATGGCCGCTATCCCCTGGTGGACTGGGCCATCGGCTCGTCGGCCCGCCAGGGGCTGCCGGCCCGGGTGGAGAAGCTGGTATGACAAACCAATGAAAACGGGGCCTGCGGGCCCCGTTGCTTGTCTGCTCTGCGTCACTGTCACAGTGTGACGTCGACCCACACCAGGCGGTGATCCGAACTGACGCCCTTGGCGATGCCGAGCTTGGGGTCATACACCAGGTGGTAGCCCGGCTCGAAGCTGGCCGGCCAGAACACGCCGGAGGCGACCGCGTTCAGGTTGGCGGAGGGCAGCACGTGGTCGAGCTGCAGGCCGCTGCTGCTGGTGATGCGCTCCGGGGTGGGGCGGTTGTTGTTGCGCTTGCACTGATCCGGATGGCTGGCGAGGCACTCGGGGCCACCCTGGCTGACCGGGATCAGGGCGCCGTTGGTGACGGCCTGATTGACCAGCACATGGTTGTGCAGATCCTGAATGGCGGTGAGATCCCCATCGCCAATCTGGGGGTCGGCGTTGAGATCGCCGGCGATGACGAACCTGGCACCCGCGGGCAGGCCACCGGCCTTGCCGGCGTCATCCACCATGTAGCCTGCCCCTGCCACATAGTCCTGCCAGAAGGCGATCTCCGCACGGTTGCGCTTGACGTTGTGGCGCGCCGCGTTGCCGAAGATGGGCGGGGTCGGGTGGGAGATAAGGAAGTGGATCACCTCCTCCTTGCTGCCGCGCTTGATGCGCACCGGCACGTCGGCGTGGTTCTTGGAGGAGAGGGGGAGTGCCTGCCAGGCTGCGTCGTCATACCAGGCATCGCCACACTGGCGGCCGCTCGGGATCGGTGCCCTGGGGTTGTGGCAGTCGTCGATGACGGGGTTCGCTTCGCCCGGCATCTCCTTCCATTTGAAGGTCTGGAAGGTGCGGATCTGTTTGGTATCGATGGGATACCGGGACATCACGGCGAAGGCGTACTGGCCGTGATAGTTGCCAAAGCCCCAGGCGTCGTCTGGCCCGTTGTTGACCTTGCCGTCCAGGTTGAGGTCATGGCCGCTCATCAAACCGGTGTTGGTGGCGAAGTTCTGCAGCACCGGATAGCTGATGGCGGTCACCTCGTCGTGCTGGGCATGGGCCAGGTAGTTGTCGTTGAAGGCGTTGAGGTCCGTGGTGTCGCTGCCCTTGCCGTCATTGTCGAATTCGCTTAGCAGCAACACGTCCGGCCGGGTGCGCTGGATGATTTCGGCGATGTTGCGGATCTGCTGCACGTCGAGGGCCTTGGTCTTCTCGGCGCCGCTCAAGGTGCCGTCGGCGAGGCGGGCCTGCAGGGCATCCTGCTCGGTGCGGGTCAGGGCGAGCTCTTCCCCCAGCATGCCGGGTGCAGTGCGATCGAAGGCGAGATTGAAGGTGGCAAAGCGAACCATGGCGGGCCTCGGCGTCAGTGTGGCCGGGACAGCCTGCCATCTTTGGCAGGAAAATGGCAGCACCCTGCCGGATTTCATGGGAAAGGTGCCCGGGTTTCCCCCGTGACACGCAAGCGCTCGGCTCAGGCCCAGCGGGAGAGAGGGGAGGGAATGGCGTAGGCGTAGCCCTGCTGGTAGTCGCAGCCCAGCTGGTTCGCCACCTCGATATGGGCCTGGGTCTCCACTCCCTCGCACACCACGGCCATGCCGAGTCGTTGCAGGTATTTCACCAGCCCCGTCAGCATGTTGAGGGCATGGGTGCTGCGTACAGCCTGGAGCAGCAGGGAACGATCCAGTTTCACGATCTCGTAGGGGAGCATCATCAGGCGCTGGAAGTTGCATGCCAGGGAGCCGAAGTCGTCACAGGCGATGTGGGCGCCATGGGCTCGCAACACCTCGATCATCTCCCTGTGCTGGTGCTTGATCCTGACGTGTTCCAGCACCTCGAACCAGATGGCGATCCCCAGCTTGCGGGCCTGGAGCAGCACCAGCAACAGCAGATTGCGGTAGGTGGGGCTGGAGAGCGCCGGATTGAGGTTGATGGAGAGCGCATAGGGGCCTTTTTGGGCGAGCACGGGCAGATCGCGCATGATGGCCCTGAGCATGACGATATCGAGGTGCAGAGCATCATCCTCGCCGAGGGCGGCAAAATCGATGCTCTGATAACCCTGGTTGCCGGCATCCCAGCGCCTGGCCAGCACCTCATACCCCTTGACCTGACGATCCTGGCCGATGATGGGCTGGTAAAAGGGGACGACGATATCCGCCATGCTGACCATGGCACTCACGGGATACTCTTCTTTGAACGCAAACATGGCTCTCACCTGACGGGAACATGGCTGCGCATCATACAGGGAGGGTCTAAAGGGAGGCTGTAGGAAGAGTCTGATAATGGGCGTGGGCAGGAAGGAGGGGGTCAGGGAAGGGCATGGCCCTGTGCAGGTGCGGCGCCAGCCAGGGGGGCTGCGTGCATGGCCTGGGCAAGCCAGGACCAGTCGAGCATGGGGGAGCCCGCCTTGAAGCGCTGATAGGCGCATCCCTGACGGATGGTCAGGAAGAGGGTGCTCGGCAGGCCGAGGCGGTTGAGGTAGCGCACCATCACGTCTCCCTGGTAATCCCGCAGCCGCAGTTGCAGCTCGGGCAGTGTCAGCCCGTGCTCGCGACCCGTTTCATCCCAGATTTCAAACATCTGTGTGCACTCCTTGCGACATGAGGCTCCACTGTTTCTAAAAAGTGCGGGGAGGGCAATTGTCAGATCTGACAGCGCCATATGGATTCTATCCAGAAAAGCGAAAACCCGGCGCGAGGCCGGGTTGTCTGAAGAATGGTGGAGGGAGAAGGATTCGAACCTTCGAAGGCAGAGCCGTCAGATTTACAGTCTGATCCCTTTGGCCGCTCGGGAACCCCTCCACAGGGGCATTGCATATTGTGTTCAGGAAGATGGTGGAGGGAGAAGGATTCGAACCTTCGAAGGCAGAGCCGTCAGATTTACAGTCTGATCCCTTTGGCCGCTCGGGAACCCCTCCACGGGGTATTTTCCTGATTTTTACTTACTTGACGCACTTGAATGGTGGAGGGAGAAGGATTCGAACCTTCGAAGGCAGAGCCGTCAGATTTACAGTCTGATCCCTTTGGCCGCTCGGGAACCCCTCCCCAAGTGCGAGGCCGCATACTACCAGATCCGGCAAGGTTGTGAACCCCTTGGCCGCATTCTGACGACAAAAAAGTGTCAAGTGGTCATTTTTTGATATGTTTCGCTCAAAATTCACACTTTTCAATGACTTTTATGTCGCTGCCGAAACGGCGAGGGGGCGTAGGGGGGCTGGCAGCCAGGAGCCATGGGGCTCCTGGCGGATCATGGGGCGCTGGCGCTGGCGCTGGCGCTCGCTCAGGCGTCGGCGGGGCGGGCCTGCTGGCAACCCTGCACCGCATGGGCGATGAGTTCGAGGGCGCTCTGCTCGCAGGGGGGCAGCACCTCGTCGCAACTCGCGATCGGGGTGACGCGATCCCCCCACTTGATGAGGGCGGCGCCCCAGGTCAGCCCGGCCCCGAAGGCGGCGGTCAGCAGGTAGCTGTTCGGCTTGACCCGACCCTGCTCCAGCGCCTCGCACAGGGCGATGGGCACGGTGGCGGCGGAGGTGTTGCCGTACTGCTCTATGTTGACCATCACCTTCTCCATGGGGGCGTTCATCCGCTTGGCCAGGGTCTCGATGATGCGCACGTTCGCCTGGTGCGGCACGATGAGGTCGATCTGCTCGGGGGCGATGCCGGCCTGGGCCAGTACGGTGCCGGTGGCTTCGCCCATGCCGCGTACGGCGCGCTTGAAGATCTCCTGCCCCTCGAAGTTGAAGGTGAAGAGGCCGTCAATGTCGGCGAAACGCACCCGATCCGTACCGAAGTTCGGCACGTGCAGTATCTCCCGCGCTTCGCTGTCACAACCGAGCTTGCTGGCAATCAGGCCGCTCTCCTGCTCGCTCGCCTCGATGATGACGGCGCCTGCGCCATCCCCGAACAGCACGGCGGTGTCGCGCTTGGCCCAGTCCAGCAACTGGGTCAGCCGCTCGGCACCGATCACCAGCACCCTTTGCATCATGCCGGTCTGCACCAGGGAGGTGGCGACCGAGAGGGCATAGACGAAGCCGGTGCAGGCGGCGTTGAGGTCGAACACCGCCGCCTTGTGGGCGCCGAGGGCCTGCTGCACGGCGGAGGCGCCATTGGGGACCAGCGTGCCCGGTGTGGCGGTCGCCAGGATGATGCCATCGAGGGCGGCGGCGTCCAGACCTGCGCACGCCAGGGCGCGACGGGCGGCCAGGGTGGCGAGCGCCTGGGTGCTGACATGGGAGACCCGGCGGGCCTTGATGCCGGTGCGCGGGTAGATCCACTCGTCCGAGGTATCCATGATGGTGCCGAGGTCATCGTTGGTCAGCGAGGCGGGGGGCAGGCATTTTCCCCACCCGGTGATAGTGGCGTATGTCATCTTGTCGTCGCTTGTCGTGATGGCCGCCCTGGGGCGGAAAGTGGCGAAATTATGCCGCACGGGGCGTTCACTGTCATCCTGCGGTCCCCCCAGTGTAAGGGGAGTGGCGGGAGCAAGACCGTGATTTTGCTTAAATTTCCGCTTCTCCTTGCCGTAAGATGAAGGCCCGATCCCGGCGACCCCTTCCCGAGGTGACTCCTGTGCACAAAGCGAATCTCAATCTCTTGCCCACCCTCAAGGTGCTGCTGGAGACCCGCAACATCAGCCGGGCGGCGGAGCTGCTGAACCTGAGCCAGCCCTCCATCAGCAAGCAGCTCGGCCAGCTTCGCAGCGAGTTTGGTGACGAGCTGCTGGTGCGGGAAGGGCAGCGCTGGCTGCTGACCCCGCGGGCCGAGGCCCTGGCGGCCCAGCTTGCCGATTCCCTCGGTGCCCTGGAGCGGCTCTACGAGGCGCCGGAATTTGCACCCGAGCGCTGCGAGCGGGTGTTTCGGCTCGCCTCCTCCGACTACGTGGCCCAGCACATCCTGCCGGACATCTGTGCGGCCCTGGCGAGGGCCGCCCCCCGGGCGGCGCTGGAGTACAGCCTGTGGGACAAGCGCCAGTTGCCCCAGCTCTGGCAATCGGAGCTGGACATGGTCTCCACCATCACGGAGCTGGTGCCGGACCAGATCCGCGGCCTGCATCAGGGGGAGGACAGGCTGGTGGTGCTGATGGGGCGCCATCACCCGCTCTCTGGCATGGCGCCCAGTCTGGAGGATTACCTTGCCTGGCCTCACCTGCAGGTGAGCGGGGGCGGGGACAAGGACAGCCCGGTGGAGCAGGTGCTGGCCCCCCGCGGGCTCTCCCGCCGCTGGTTTGCCCGGGTGCCCTTCTTCCAGGCGGCGGTGGAGGTGCTGCTGCGCACAGACTGTCTGATGACCACCCCGGCCCATATCGCCTGGCAGCTCTCCCGGGAACATGCCCTGAGTTTTTGCGATCTCCCCTTCGCCACCCGGGTCCAGCAGTATCATCTGCTGTGGCACCAGCGCCACCACCTGGATCCGGCTCACCGCTGGTTTCGCGAGCTGGCCTATCCCTTCCTGCGGGATCACCTGCAATTCACCCTGGGGGAGAGTCGCAAGCAGTTGGCCCGAGGGCCGCAGGTGAGCCGCTGATGGCAGCGGGTTGTGCCACTCTATAGCCACTGGCTATGGACTCTATTCATAACTTTCACTTCTGGCATAGCGAGCCACCCCCTACCCTGATCCCGGGTGACAACAATCGACACGAAGGAAGAGAAGGTATGGAGCTGACGAGTTGGCTGGCGCTGGCCGCCATTTGCGTGATGGGGGCCATCAGCCCGGGGCCGAGCCTGGCACTGATCATCCGCAATACGGTACAGGGAGGGCAGGGCCACGGGGTTGCCACGGCGCTGGGACACGGCCTGGGAGTTGGCATCTATGCGCTGATCACGGCCCTCGGCCTCGCCATCCTGATCACCCAGACCCCGCTGCTGTTCGATCTCATCCGCTACGGCGGCGCGGCGTTTCTCGCCTGGCTCGGGATCAAGGCGTTGCTGGCCAGGCCCGCTGGGGGGGAGGCAGGCAAGGAAGAGGGGCACCCGCCACGGGGACGTCAAGGGGCGTTCGAGGGCTTTATGGTGGCCTTCTTGAACCCCCAGCTCGCCATCTTCTTTATCGCCCTGTTCAGCCAGTTCGTGCATGCCGACACCGGCTGGCGTGAGGGGGGCATCATGATGCTGACCGCAGGCGGCATCGATGCGCTCTGGTATGTGCTGGTGGCCCTGGTGCTCTCTCGCGGGCCCGTACTCGCCTGGCTCAAGGCCAAATCCACCGTGATCGACAAGGTGAGCGGCCTGGTGCTGCTGGGGCTGGCCCTCAAGGTCGTGATCTAGCTCCGCGTCGGGTGCCAGCGTAGTCGGCACTCTCTCAGGGCCGGGGGATGAGGGGGCCGCCAGATGTCCTTGTACCGGGTCAATCCTGCATTCTGCGGTGATCTTAAGCGGGATCAAGGCGGGGGGCGGGGAGTCTGGCTAGAGTGGCGGCCATTTGCAGCCCTTCGAACCGGACGTTATGCGCGATCAGAACCATCACAACCGCCTGGAGTTGCTGGCCCCGGCCAAGAACCTCGCCTATGGCATCGAGGCCATCAACCACGGCGCCGATGCCGTCTACATGGGGGGCCCCGCCTTCGGTGCCCGCAGCGCAGCGGGCAACAGCCTCGAGGACATCGAGGCGCTGGCGCGCCATGCCCACCGCTTCGGCGCCCAGGTCTTCGTCGCCTTCAATACCCTGCTGCACGACCACGAGCTGGAGCAGGCCCGGCGCCTGACCCACCAGATCTACCAGGCGGGCGCCGATGCGCTGATCGTGCAGGACATGGGGCTGCTGGCGCTCGATTTACCCCCCATCGCGCTGCACGCCAGCACCCAGACCGACAACCGCACCCCGGAAAAGGTGACGTTTCTGCAGGACGTGGGCTTCTCCCAGGTGGTGCTGGCCCGCGAGCTCTCCCTTGCGCAGATCCGCGAGATAAGCGCCGCTACGAGCGTGCAGCTGGAGTTCTTCATCCACGGTGCCCTGTGCGTCTCCTACAGCGGCCAGTGCAACATCAGCCACGCCCGCACCGGGCGCAGCGCGAACCGCGGCGAGTGCGCCCAGCTCTGTCGACTGCCCTGTTCCCTGCAAACGCCGGCGGGGGAGGTGCTGGTGGAAAACAGCCACCTGCTCTCCTTGAAAGACATGGATCAGACCGACAACCTGGAGGCGCTGATCGCCGCAGGGATCCGCTCCTTCAAGATTGAAGGGCGCCTCAAGGGGCTCGACTACGTCAAGAACGTCACCGCCTGGTATCGCCAGAAGCTGGACACCATCCTGGAGCGCCGCCCCGACCTGGTGGCCGCTTCCGCCGGTCGTTGCAGCTACACCTTTACGCCGGATCCCAAGAAGAGTTTCAACCGGGGCAGCACCGACTACTTCCTCCATGGCCGACAGCCAGGCATCGACTCGCCGCGCAGCCCGAAATACGTCGGGGAGCCGCTCGGGCGCGTCACCAGCGTGACCCGCGATGGCATAGAGATCGACGGCCAGGCCGTTGCCCTCAACAACGGCGATGGCCTCGGCTTCTTCAAGCCGGGGGGCGAGCTGGTGGGGATGCGCCTCAATAAAGTGGAAGAGAAGGCACAGAGCAAGCGGTTACTCCTGTCGGAACCCATGCCCGGTCTCAAGGTGGGCACCGAGATCTTTCGCAACCACGATCAGGCCTTCAGCAAGCAGCTCGAAAAGGGGAGCGCGGATCGCCGCATCCGGGTCGATATGCGGCTATCGGAGTGCGACGAGGGACTGCGGCTCACGCTTACCGACGAGCAGGGCATTGGCGCCGCCGTTACGCTCCCCTGCGACCAGCAGCCGGCGGACAACCCGGAACGGGCGCTGCAACAGGCCAGGGATCAGCTCGGCAAACTCGGCAACACCCTGTTTGTGGCTCGCCAGATTGAGTTGGCATTCACTCGCCCGCTGTTTATTGCGGCTTCACAGCTTAACGGATTGCGCCGGGACGGCATTGCCGCCCTGGAGGCGGCCCGTCTGGCTGCCTACCGGCGACCCGAGCGGCGCATTCCCCTGCGAGGCGCCGTTTATCCCCAGCATCGGCTCTCCTACCTCGGCAACGTGCTGAACAGCGCGGCGGAGCAGTTCTTTCGCGAACACGGGGTGGGGAGCATCGCCCCCGCGTATGAGGCGAACAAGGAGGAGCGGGAAGTGGTGCTGATGACAACGAAGCACTGCATCCGATACAGCCAGCAGCTCTGCCCCAAGGAGGTGCCCGGTCTCAAGGCCGAGCCCCTGGAGCTCAAGATGGGCAAGGAGAGTTTCCGCCTGCGCTTTGACTGCCATCGCTGCGAGATGCAGGTGATGGGCAGCCTGAAGAGGGGATGATTACCCGTGTGGGCATGGGGCTGGAGCGGATTTGATGGCAGTATGGGGCGCGGCCTTGTCACGGATATCCCGTGGTGAGGCACCTTCCCCCAGCCTTCTTCTGACAAAGGATCCGTCATGAACATCCATGCACTGCCGTTTTGCACCACGAACTGGGCCGAGGTCCCGCCGACCGAACACAAGGGAGAACGCGGCGTCGCCCGCTGGCACACCCGGCAGTTCGGGGATCTGCGGGTGCGAATGGTGGAGTACTCCCCCGGGTATCTGGCGGATCACTGGTGCAGCAAGGGCCATGTGCTGCTCTGCCTCGAAGGGGAGCTGCACACCGAGTTGCAGGATGGCCGCGTCTTCACCCTGACGCCGGGCATGAGCTACCAGGTGGCGGACAACGCCGAACCCCATCGCTCCTATACCGAACTGGGCGCTCGCCTCTTTATCGTCGACTGAGCCGCTCTCTTTCCCGCTTCCCCTTGTACATCAGGAACTTGCCATGCTTGAACTCAGACCCAACTGCGAGTGCTGTGACCGGGATCTGCCCGCCGACACGGCGACGGCCTACATCTGCTCCTTCGAGTGCACCTTCTGCGCCGAGTGCAACGATCAGTATCTGCACCTGACCTGCCCCAACTGTGGCGGCGAGCTGGTCAGGCGCCCGCGCCGCCCGGCGGCCAAGCTGGTGAACAATCCCGCCTCCCTCCAGCGCGTCTTCAATCCGGCTCTGAAAGCGGCGCTGGGCAAGGGGGGCTAGGGCCCTCCCTTCATGGGAAGGGCTGGGCTGGCAACTGGCTCGTCCCTGTGGCTCTTGACCTTCTCCCGGCGGCAGCCCCTATCAAGGGGGCTCACACCAAAGGAGCAAAAGATGACGGAGCGATTCGAAGGAGAAGGGGCGAAGGCCTATGACAGCCGCATCCCCCTGCTGGTGCCAGGCTACGAGCTGCTGCACCAGCTTTGTGCCTCCCGGCTGATGGCCGCGTTGGGCCAGCAGGCTAGGGTGCTGCTGGTAGGGGTGGGCACGGGCAGCGAGCTGCTGCTGCTTGGCCGTCTCTGCCCCCGCTGGACCTTTGTGGCCCAGGATATCTCGGCGGACATGCTGGCCCATGCCAGGATGCGGGCCGAGCAGGTGGGCATGGGGGAGAGGGTGTGCTGGCACCTGGGCGCATTGCCTGTGGTGGATAAGCCTTGCGATGGTGCACTCTGTCTGCTGGTTCTGCATTTTCTGGCGCAAGATGCCAAAGCCGCGCTATTGGGTGATATTTATCGCCAGCTCAATCCTGGCGCTCCCCTGCTGCTGGCGGATCTGATGGCGCCCACGGACCCGCTTGAGCGCAAGGCGATGGGGTTGCAAGCCGCCCTCGCCGGTTTGCCGCTTCCTGCCTGCGAGCAGATGGTGCGCCGCCTCGGGGAGGATTTCACCTCCCTGGACGAGGGACAGACCCGCCGCCTCTTGCAAGGGGCCGGTTTCGCGGCGGCGCACCGCTTCTTTCAGGCGCTGGGGTTTCACGGCTGGCTGGCGCAGCGGCAGTGAGCCCTGGCCGGGCTGCGCCGGATCAACGAGAGGCCCTCTCCAGCGTCAGCAGTGCCTGCTTGATGGGCAGGCCTCCCGCATAGCCGGTGAGGCTGCCATTCTGGCCAATCACCCGGTGGCAGGGGATGATGATGGAGAGCGGATTGCGACCGTTCGCGGCACCCACCGCCCGCACCGCGTTTGGCTTGCCGATGGCGCGGGCGATGTCGCCGTAGCTGCGGGTCTCCCCGTAGGGGATGTCGCACAGCGCCTGCCACACCGCTTGCTGAAACGCCGTGCCCCTGGGGGCGAGCGGCAGGGTGAAGCGCTGCAACCTGCCCGCGAAGTAGTCCCGAAACTCGGCGAGGAAGGGGGCGAGCGCCTCGCCGTCCTGTAGCCAGTCCTGCATGTCGGGGAGCGGCCGCAGTCCGGCCAGGAAGTCCACATGGACCAGACCGCGTTCGTCGATGGCGACCAGCAGTTCGCCCTGGTCGGTGGGCATCATGTCATAGCGGATCATGGGCTCTTCTCCTCGTCTTGTGTCTGTGTTGGCCGGGTGAGCAGCGCCGGTTGTTCACTCATGGCGTGCCACAGCCAGCTCGCGGCATAGGCGCGCCACGGCTGCCAGGGGGCGCTGCGCGCTGTCACCTCTTTCACCGGCAGCTTGTCACCGCCCCCCAGCGCCTTTTGCAGCACGAGATCCGAGGTGGGGAAGGCATCCGTATCGAGCCCGCAGCGCAGCCGCCAGTAAGCGACCGTCCAGGGACCTATGCCCGGCAGCGCGAGCAGTTGCTCGTCGCTTGCCGTGGCGAGGGTGAGTGCGCCGCTTGCTAGCGCCGAGGCGAGCCCTTGCAGGGTGCGGATGCGGCTGCCCGGCATGCCGATGCCGTCGAGATCCAGCTCGCACAGCTGGGTCGGGGTGGGCAGCTGCGCGGTGCCGAACTGCGCCAGGGTGCGCGCCACCAGGCGCCCCATGATGGTGATGGCACCCTTGACCGACACCTGCTGGCCGACGATGGCGCGCAGCATCACCTCGTATTCATCCCACCCCCCCGGCAGCCGCACCCCGGGCCATCGTCCCTGGATGCCGGCGAGCAGCGGATCCTGCCCCAGGTGTTCGCCGATGCGGCTCATGTCGGCGTCGAGATCCCACATGCGGCGCACGCGGTACAGGATGTCCGGCAGCGCACCCGGCGGCAGATCCCGCACCGTGAGTCTGAGCCTCTCCCCCTCGACGGGCTCGATGCGGATGAGCCCCTCCTGCTCGCCGACCCGGTGACGGCGCTCGTAACCGTGCTCATCCACCCGCTCCAGCCCCGGAATGGCGCGCAACCGGTAGAACGCGAGCATGGCCTGGACGTCGAACGGCGGGCGATACAGCAGGTGCAGTTGCAGGCTCGATTGCGGCGCCGCCTCGCCAGTCCCCCCTTCCTGCTTGCGCAGGGCGCCCGGTGTCATGCCATACGCCTGCAGCCAGGCGTCGTTGAAGCGGCGAATGCTTGCAAAGCCTGCGGCAAACGCCACGTCCGTGATGGGCAGGCGCGTCTCCGTCAGCAGCCGTTTCGCAAGCAGCAGGCGGCGCGTCTTCTCCACCTGTTTCGGCGAGGCGCCGAGGTGTTGCTCGAACTGGCGCCTCAGGGTGCGCTCCGTGATCCCGGCCTGCGTTGCAAGGGAGCCCAGGCTGTGCTCCGCCAGCTCGCCGCGCTCGATGCGCGCCAGCACCTGGGCGACGAGCGGTGGCAGATCGCCGCTCTGGGCCGGTGCGAGCTCGGGGCGACAGCGCAGGCAGGGGCGCAGCCCGTGCTGCTCTGCCGCCGCCGCGAAGCGAAAATAGCGCACATTGTGCTCGTGCGGTGCCCGCGCCGGACACACGGGGCGGCAATAGATGCCGGTGGAGAGCACCCCGGTGAAGAAGCGGCCATCGAAACGCGCGTCTCGCGCGAGGCGTGCGGCGTGGCACTGCTCCCGGGTGAGACCCGGGATGATCTCGTCCCGTTGGGATGAATGCGGGGGCGCTGTGGTCATGGCATGGCTCGGGTTGCTGTGGGCATGTCCCAGAGACTAAGCGGGGGCGAGAGGGGTGACTAGCCAAAAACGGACAGGAATAGCAAAAATAGTGCGATCCGAGGAATCCCAGTCCTCCCTTTGTAAGGTTAGGGGGGCAGGACCCCACCCTAACCCTCCCCTTCGTAAGGGGAGGGGACAAACAGCTCCCCTCTGTGAACGGGGGCGGGGTTAGCTCCTCCCCCTTGTGAAGGGGGAGGCTGGGAGGGGGTTCAACCTCGCTTATTTCAGATAGCGCTGTTCGAGGTGTTTGCGCAGCCACTGGGGATTGAGCGCCTCACCGGTCGCGCGGCGAATGAGCTCGTCCGTGCCGTGCAGGCTGCCCTGGGACCAGATATGGCGACCGAGCCAGCCGAAGATCTCCGGCAGGCGGCCGGACTCTACGAGCGTGCCCATGTCGCCGAGCTCACGCTCGAGTGCAAAACGCAGCTGCGCCGCGTACATGGCGCCGAGCGTGTAGCTCGGGAAGTAGCCAAACGAGCCGTCCGTCCAGTGGATGTCCTGCATGCAGCCGTTCTGGTAATTGCCCTTCGTGGACAAGCCGAGCCACTGCTGCATCTTCGCGTCCCACAGCTCGGGGATGTCCGCGACCTCGATGCGCCCTTCCATCAGGTCCCGCTCCAGCTCGTAGCGCAGGATGACGTGGGCAGGGTAGGTGACTTCGTCCGCATCGACGCGGATAAAGCCGGGCTCGACCCTGTTGTACAGCTTCTCGAGGTTCGCCGGTGCGAGCGCGGCCTGCTCGCCGAAGTGTGCGCGGATGCGCGGTGCAATCTGTGCAAGGAACGCGGGGTGATGGCCGAGCTGCATCTCGCAGAACAGGCTCTGGCTCTCGTGAATGCCCATGGAACGCGCCTCGGCCACCGGCTGGCCGAGCAGTGCGCGCGGCAGCCCCTGCTCGTAGCGTGCGTGGCCCGTCTCGTGGACGATGCCCATCAGGCTGGAGACGAACTCCTGCTCGTTGTAGCGCGTGGTGATGCGCACGTCCGTCGGCACGCCGCCGCAGAACGGGTGGCTGCTCACGTCTAGCCTGCCGTGCGCAAAATCAAAGCCGAGCAGTCCCATCACCTCCTGACCGAGCGCCTGCTGCGTTGTGATCGGGAAGGGGCCTTGCGGGGTGAGGATGGTCTCGATTTTCTGCCGCTCGCTCACGGTCTGGATGAGGCCGGGCAGCCAGCTCGTCAGATCGCCGAAGATCTGATCCAGCCTCGCGCTCGTCATGCCGGGCTCGTACAGCGCCAGCATGGCATCATAGGGGCGCACCCCGAGCGCGTCGGCGCGCAGGCGAGCCACCTCCCGCGACAGGCGCACCACCTCCTCGAGGTTCGGGGCAAAACCTGCCCAGTCGTTCTCCTTGCGCTGGCGACGCCAGGCGTGCTCGCATTTGCTGCCGGCGAGCGACAGCGCCTCCACCAGCGCCCCCGGCAGCAGGCTTGCATCCTGCCACTGGCGCTTGATCTCCCGCAGGTTCGCACGCTGGTGCTCGTCCAGCGGTTCGCTCTCTGCCTTGGCTATCCACTCCCCAAGCTCGGGGGCGGTGCGCTTGCCGTGGATCAGCACGCCGAGCTCCGCCATCGCCTCGGCGCGGGCCTCGTTGCCTCCCTCCGGCATCATGGCGGCCTGATCCCAGCCGCAGATGGCGGAGAGGTGGGAGAGGCGGTGCAGTTGTTGCTGATGTTGTTCGAGTTTCTGGTATGACATGGGATTGTCCTTGTTATCGTCCCTGATGGTATGCACCCCGTACCTGGCATGATCGGGGCCGCCCGATGCTAGCACTGCCATCCACCCTGGTGCCACCCTCAGGCAGTCAGCCGAGGCGCTTCTGGTGCCGTTCGCGGTTTTCCGCCTTCTTGCGCTCGCTCTTGCGCAGCAATACGTAGAGCGCACCGCTGCCGCCGTGGCGGCGCTCGGCGCTGTGCATGGCCATCACCGAAGGCAGTTGTGGCAGCCAGGCGCTGACATGGCTCTTGAGCAGGGCACGCGAGGTGCTGCGCTCCCCCTTGCCGTGCAGGATCAGCAGGCAGCGGATATCCCGCACTTCGCATTCGGCAATGAACTGCACCAGGGCGATACGGGCCTCGTTGAGCGTCTTGTGGTGCAGGTCGAGGGAGCCTTGCAGCTCGTACTTGCCAAGGCGCAGCTTCTTGTAGACCCCCTCCTGCACGCCGTCACGCTTGAAGCCGACGATGGCGTGGGGGTCCAGCATCTCGACTGCTTCCGTGCCGAGGTGATCCAGGGTGAGTTGTTCGGCGGTGGCGGCTTCCCGGCGCGCGAGTTGCGCCTCGGTGGGCTGGCTGTTGCCCGCAACGGGGGCGATATGGTCGCTGCGAAGGGGCCGCACGTCGGCCACTTCCTGCAGGAACAGTGAGAGTTCGTCGTTATGAGACACGGCAGGCTCCCCGCATGAAAATGAGGGAGCCAGTATAGCGGGCCTTGGTGGGCCTTAGAATGGCAACGCTCGCGGGCCCCGGCCCTGCCGGGGAGGGCGGTCTGAGCGAGCCTGGTTATTGCCCCTCTTTGGGCGGCTCTGCGTGCATCACCTTGTAGATGAAATAGACCGCATAGGCGCTGATGAGCAGGAAGGTGCCGAAAATCACCAGCATGGACATCAGCCCCACGCTGTTGCCGAACATCAGGTTCATCCAGAATTCCATCTCGTTCACTCCTGTCACTGGGCGGTGACAGGTATGATAGATACCTCTTCAGGAGGGAGGGGATGATCTCGATCAACTCCCTCTCTGGTTATTTAATCGGCAGCAAATTCTGTGAGCCGACGCGCATCCGGCGCGTCAGGTCGCCGGACTGGACGCTATTTTGCTTTCTCTAGGGTCGGTTCGGTGAGGGGCGTGATGCGCCAGCCCTGCTGCTCCAGCAGGGCGAGCAGCCCATGCTCGCCGTAAAGATGCAGGGCCCCTACCACGATAAAGCTCTCGTTCGGCAGGCTGGGCCACTTCTTGACCCAGTTGCGGTTGCGCTCTGCCAGCAGGGTCTGTTCCAGCCAGGCTTGCAGCTTGGGCGGCGCCATCTCCTCCCTGAGCAGATTGATGAGGGTGTCCTGATCCCCGTTCTGCCAGGCGGTCATCACGGCGTCGAACCCCTGCTGGATGTCGGGCAGCTCGTCCAGGGTGCTCTCCAGCATCAGGGTCTGGTTGTCGCCGACGCTCGCGAGATAGCCGAGCTGCTCCAGCAGGGTCTCCAGCCCGACGATGGGCTTGCCGCCGTCGTTCGCCCGCTTGGCGAAGTGCTGGTCGACACCGTATTCACCGCGATAGCCGGTGCGCTCCAGGGCCGCCTGGGTCAGGGTAATGGCCGCAAACCAGGGACGCAGCGGGGCCAGCATGCTCTCGTTCAGACCATTCTGGCCCGCAGCGATGAGGGTGCGACGGTAGAGGTCGATGGGCAGGTGATCCTTGAGGGTCTTGCCGTCGACGAGCCGGGTGATGGCGCCCATCTCCTGCCACTGCTCCTGGCTGATGTGGGTCATGTCCACCTCCATCACCAGGGCGCGGCTCTGCTGCCAGGCGCGCTCCACCAGGTCCGGCAGGGGATAGAGAGAGGGTTTGCCCGCGTGGATGGACCCCAGCAGCCAGTGCTGTTCGTTGCCCTTGTTGATGCGGTAAAAGGCCGGATCGGCCATGGCATGGAGCGGCAGCAGCAGGCAGAGCAGGAAGGAGAGCAGCGTGGGATGGAATCTCATGAGGCACCTTATGTGAGCGGGATGAGTGCTCTATGATAAGTCCTCATTTGTCACAGCCAAGAGGTTTCCCATGCCCCACCTTCGTTTTCGGGCAGTTTCTGTCGACACCCTGCAGCGGATAAGCGCCCCCCTGATGACGGATCTCTGCGCCCTGACCGGTGGCAAGCCGGAGTTCGTCACCCTGGAGTGCGTGCCGAGCCAGTGGGTACGAGATGGCCAGCCCGAAGCCGGTTTCCCCTTCGTGGAGCTGGTCTGGTTCGAGCGACCGCAGGAGATGCAGGATGCCGCCGCCGCCCTCATCACCCGCCACCTGAAAGGGGTGCTGGGGGAGCAGACCTATGTGGTGGTGCAGGTGCTGCCCATCGTCAAGAGTCACTACTACAGCAACGGCCAGCACTATTGAGCAGGCATCGTTGCTAAGACAGGTGCATGTCAAGAGGAAGCCCGCCGAGGGCCCCTTTATCAGGCTGATTTGATCAGCAGCTTGTCAAGCCAGCGGCTTGGCAGCAGGCGGCGCAGCACGGTAAACAATTTGGTCGGGAAGGTGACCGGGTAGCGGTGCCTGGGACGCTTGCTCGTGAGCGCATGCAGTAACGGCGGGATGCAGGCCTCGCTTGGCAGGGTAAAGCCCCGGGCACCCCCTTCACGCTCCAGCCTGGCCAGTGTCTGGGCATAGGCGTCCTGGTGGCGGCTGGTGGCGGGGTCTATGTGGCGCAGGAAGGCCTCCCGGGCATTGGCGCGAAACCGGGTGTCGATGGGGCCGGGTTCGATCAGGCTGATGTGCACGCCGCTGCCCGCGAGTTCCAGGCGCAGGGTGTCGGTATAGCCTTCCAGCGCGAACTTGCTGGCGTTGTAGGCGCCACGATACTTCATGGCCACCAGGCCAAGCACCGAGCTGTTCTGCACGATGCGCCCCTCGCCTGCCGCCAGCATGGGGGGCAATACCTGGCGAATGAGGTGATGCCAGCCAAAGAGGTTGGTCTCGAACTGCTCGCGCAGCGCCTGGGTGGGCAGATCTTCCAGCGCACCGGGCTGGCCGTAGGCGCCGTTGTTGAAGAGGCCGTAGAGGTGCCCTTCTGCCAGGGCCAGCGCCTCTGCCGCCCCTCGCTCTATGCTGGCGCTGTCCGCCAGATCCAGTTGCACCGCCAACAGACCCTGCTGCTGCAGCAGGGCCACATCCTCGGCCTTGCGGGCGGAAGCGATGACGGTGAAGCCCCGGGCGCCGAGCTTTCTTGCGGCGGCGAGGCCGATGCCGCTGGAGCAGCCGGTGACGAGCACGAAGGGATGGGGCATGAGCATGGTCCTGATTGACGGCCGGCAGGTGGCCCGAAGCTGGCATGGTAGCGTGGTGCCACCAAAAACAAAACCGGGCCAGAGGCCCGGTTTTCGGTCACGTCAGATGCCTGATTACATGATGGTGAACGGCATGATGATGTGGAACTTGACGTCATGCTCGGAGCTGAACATGTTCGGGTAGTACCAGCTGCCCTTGTCGTCCTGTTCGTTGTTGTAGTCGGTGTAGTGCAGCTTGAACAGGGTGCCCTTCAGCTTGCCGTCCTGCACTGTGTACATGACGTCGAAGTTGGCTGCCCACTCTTTGCCGCCTTCCAGGGACTTGTCGCCGTTGTTGGCATCCCAGCCGTAGGCACCGGAGACACCCACGCCCCAGCCCGGTGCACCCACCAGATCATCCAGGGAACGAGTCACGCCGAAGAACAGGGCTTTCTCGTCGTTGTGGTTCCAGTCGGAGCGGGAATCCCACCAGATTTCGTTCGCGCCCTGGGAGTTGCCGTAGCCGCGGGTCAGACGGGGCAGGTAGTTGCCCAGATCCCCTTCAGCCTTGGTCCACAGTCCTTCCAGACGGAAGCCATAGGGGCCGGCTGCCCAGCTGGCGGTCAGGGCTTGTTGCCAGGCCAGGCCGTCATAGTCGCTGTTCTCGGTGTCGGAACCGTAGAACTGGTAGCTGGTGTTCAGGCCACCCAGTACGTCGAACTTGTGGGCCAGCTTGAAGTGGTAGCTGTCCATGTAGCCTTCGGACTGACCGAAGCCGGCGGTGACGGCAGTGCCGTTCTCGAAGGTGTAGCGAGCGGCCAGACCGTGGATGTAGTCGATCTTGTTCGCATCGGTGAAGGGATCGCTGGCATAGGGGCTGCTCTTGGAGAAGCCGGTGGTGTTCTTGAACCAGGGAGCTTTGTACTCGTCGGCGATGGCGTAGGTCAGGTAGAGGCCGCCGAAGGTGCCTTCGATCTGGCCACCACGGTAGGTACCGGGTTGATAGGACCAGTTGACGCCGAGGATGCCGGGTACATAGAGCTGGGTGTAACCACCCTTGGCGGTGACGGCGTCACCGAACTTGAATTTCAGGGCGGCGTTGGAGAGGCTGAAGCCGTTCTCGGGAACGCCGTCACCACCTGAACCCCACTTGTCGCCCCAGAAGGAGAACTCGTTCTCTTCGTTGACGCCATTGCTCTCGTCAACGGCCAGATCGTAGGCACCGAAGCCGCCCACGTCGACGCCGACCACACCCCATGCATAGCCGGAGTTGAAGTTCAGGGCTGCCTGGGTAGTGGCATGGCTCAGGTTGGAGTGGTATTTGCCATCCTGACCCGGACCGGCCTGGACGCGATCACGCTCACGCTGGAAGTAGAACAGGCCACCGGTGAGCTTGCCTTCGTCGATGAAGGCGCTGTAGGACTTGCCGTATTCCGGGCTCATCATGTCTTGAGCGGCGAACGCCATGCCGGGTGCGACCAGTGCCGCGACCACGGCAGCACTCAACGCGGCGCGCTTGAAGATCACTTTTTCCATTTGTTATTGCTCCTGATTTTATGGACTTAGCTTTTTTATCCGGCAGCCGGGTAGGCACCCGCCGCTCGGTATTGGCATTGCAATCAACACCCCGAAGGGCAAAAAAATGGTTCTCTGTCGTGCCCTTGTGCCTGATGCCTTGGCGCATCGGTCGGGGCTATCTGCATCGTTACAGTCGTTATTTTTTGGCTGTCGATCCTTGGCGATCTGACATCACCAAGAGTACGTTCGCGGTGCGAAATATCAATGTAAAGTTCCCGGCAAGTTTCAAAAATATGACCGAGTGCAAATAATCATGATTCTTGGTGTGGGCACTCCCAGGCCACTCATGTCGGCAATGACAGCGCTTTCATGGTGATTTCACCGTTCTCCTGCGCAGATCTTGCCATCAAGGCAGAACTTTCTTTGTTAACCCGGTGGCAACATATAATTTTGTATCACAAAAAAAGATGGAGCCGGCCGGATGCTCACTGTCGTGAGCGTGAGCCGTCGCCCCGACAGACAGGGGGACCAGAGATGTGAAAGGGGTGAGGGAGTCTGTGACAGAATGGATGAGGCAACCCGTCATCGCCCGTGAAGACGTGACGGGAGCATCAAGAGAAGGGTTGCGGCAAGGCCGGGCCGCGGGGAGATTGACAGGGAGCGCGCCCCGGGTCTGGTGCGAACCAGGCCCGGGGGTTATCAGGTCTGGCTCAGGATACGGGGGATCTGCTGGGCCTGGTGGTGGATATGCTCCGAGACCTGTACCGAGAGGCGGCTGCCCTGGCGGGCGTGCTGGCTGATGCGACCGATGAGGGCGGCGAAGCTCGCCAGCCTGTGCTCCTGACTCTTGGCATTGTCGGCCCCTTGCAGGGCGATGACGGCGGTGCTGCGCGCCATCTCCCGCACCGTCAGAGTGGTCTTGCGCAGCTGCTCCGCCTGCTGGCGCTGCTCGGCGGCCTCTGCGGTGATGCGGGCCAGCACGGTGGCGAGCTGATCCCCCGCCTGGGTGAGGCTGGCCAGGATCTCGGTGATCTGGCCGAGGGAGCGCTGGGTGTCGGCGGAGAGGTGGCGCACCTCGTCGGCTACCACCGCGAAGCCGCGTCCCTGCTCCCCGGCCCTGGCCGCCTCGATGGCGGCGTTGAGGGCCAGCAGGTTGGTCTGCTGGGAGATGTGGCCGATGACGTCGACGATGGCGGTCACGTCCTCCACCGAGCGGGTCAGCTGGGCCAGGGCGCCGCTGCTCTCGTCGATGGCGAGCCCGGTCTGGGCGGTAGCCGTCAGCATGCCCCCGACCAGCCGCTCGCTCTGGCTCATGGAGTGTTCATTGTGCTGGGCGTGCTGGGCGATTTCGGCGGCGACCTGGTGCACCTCGCTGGCGAGCTGGTTGAGCTCCTGCATCATGGTGTCGCTCTCATCCACCGCCTGCTCCGTGGTGCGGGTGCTGTGATGGATCTCCTGCACCTGGTTGACCATCCCTTGCAGACTTTGCGACACCGCCGATAGCTGGCCCTCTTTCTGCTGCTGATCCTGTTGCAGGCGCTGTATCAGGCGGTTGTAGCTCGCGACGATGTCCGCCAGCTCGTTGCGCTCGCGCCCCGGGGTCAGCAGCTGGGCCTGACCCGTGGCGTCGAGCTGCAGGAAGGCTGCCCGCAGTTGCAGCAGGGGCCTGACCAGCCAGCGACGCTGCACCAGGGCGAACAGCAGGGCCACCACGACCAGGCAGAGCGCCAGCACGCCGAGCACGGTGGCCAGCTCCCGGTTCATGGTCTGACGGGCGGCGGCGAGTTGTTCACCCAATTGCTCCCCCGCTTGCAGCAGCTGGGTGATGTCCTGCTGCACCATCTGACGAGCGGCCTGCTGCTGCTGCAGCGCCTTGCGGCTGTTTTCCAGCTCCTGGGGATAGCGCTTGAGCAGGGAGGTCAGCTCGGCTTTGGGCTGATCCCCGAGCTCCTTGCGTATCGGCTCTCCCAGGGTGAATTCGTCGGCCGGTGCCTCCTCGAAAAGCTCCATGCTCGGCAGGGCGGCCAGGAAGTCGGCCTGCTTTTGCAGGGCAGCCAGTTCGAATTGCAGCCCTTCGAAACGCTTGGCACTCGCCTGCTCCATGTAGTTCTGGCGCTGGTGGGCGAGGGAGGGGAGGGCGGTCAGGATGTCGGCCGCCCCCTGGCGATACTGCTCGGCAAGGGCAGGATCCCGCCCGGCGGTTGCCCCCTGCTGGCCGTAACGGAGCAATGCTTTGGCCTGGGTGGTCAACTCGTTCTCGGCATTTTGCAGCAACCACTGGCTGTTGCCAGAGAGCTTGCCCGCCGCCAGATAGTCGCCGTCAATGCGGGTTTTCATCTGCTCAAGCCGGGCGTTTAGCGGCTGGGTCTGGGGATCCTCCAGGCGGGACAGCAGCGCCAGCGCCTGCTGGCGTACCCCCTGTGCCTGGGCCAGCAGCAGGGGATCCCCGCTGCCGAGATAGTCGCGAAGCGCCCCCTGCAGCGGACCGCTCAGTTGCTGTTGCAGGCGCTCCTGCAAACGCTGGTCCTGGGCCGAGTGGTTGAATTGTTGCCAGCCATGATAGAGCGCGGTGGCCTGAACACCGGCCACCAGCAGCAAGACGAGGGAAGAGAGGGAGGCAAAATGGGCAATTTTCACATCAGATTCCTGCTTGAATCACGCAATGGGCGCGAGCTTAATCAGGTCTGATGGCGTTTTTATGACAGTGGCCGTGCCAGCTCCCGTTGACTTGGGTTCTTCACCAGCAGGCCGAGCAGGGCGCCGCCCATGATGAGCCCCCCCGCCAGCAGATGGCGCGGGGTGAGCGCCTCGCCGTTGAGCCAGACCAGCAGCAGGGTGCTCAGCAAGGGAGTGAGGTAGGCGAGCGCGCCGATGCGGCGCGGATCTCCGTCCCGCAGCGCCAGATACCAGGTGACGAAGGCCGCCCCCATGGGGCCGAGGGCAAGCCCGGCGATGAGCAGCCAGTCCCCCTGGGGGATCCGGGCGAATGGCAAGGGGCCTTCCAGCATCCATGCCAGCAGCAGGGCCAGGAGCCCGGCGGGCAGGCAGGCGGCGGCCGTGACTACGGCGGGAGCGGGAGGCAGGCGGCGGGAGAGCACGGAATAGGCGCCCCAGACGATGGCGGCGCCAAGGGCCAGCAGGTAGCCGGGCAGATGGGCCTGTTGCAACTGCAGATGACCATCGACCATCACCAGCACCGACCCCGCGAGACCCAGGGCCCCGGCCAGCAGATGGTGCAGGCTCAGGGGATGACCCGGTAGCAGCAAGGGGGTGAACAGGATGATGCACAGCGGCCAGAGGTAGTTGATGAGGTTTGCCTCCAGCACGGGGGCGTGGCGAAAGCTTGTGAACAGCAGCAGGTGATAGAGCAGCAGGGCGGTGATGGTCACCAGCCAGGTGAGGGGGCTGGCGCGCCACTGGCGCCAGAATGGCAGGGTGCCCGCCCCGCAGAACAGCAGCACCAGCCCCACCAGCACGAGCGGCGAGACGCTGGTGATCCGGGAGGTGAGCGCGGCGAGGGAGGCCCACAACAAGATGGTGAGCAGGGCAAAACCGGTGGACTTGTCCCACCAGGAAGACGCAGGCATCCAACACTCCTTTGCAAGATGAATGAACGAAAAAGAGGGCCAGTCTAGCAGACTGGCCCTCGTCACACAGCGTTGCCGTGACGGTGCGGGTTATGACTCCCGGCTCGGGACGGCCCCTGCCGCCGGGGCCAGGGACTGCCCCTTGACGTACCAGACGATGAGGGCCAGCACCAGCAGCGGCAGCACGGGGTCGAACCAGGTGCCGCCGGAGCCGAACAGCAGGTTCAGCAGGGCGACGCCGGTGCCGCCGATGGCCCAGGCGATGGTGGTCGGGATGGACCAGACGATCATCTGCTGCTTGACGTCGGAGATCCCCATCATGCGGTTGACCACCCAGAACAGGCTGTCGTTGAAGTAACCGAAGAAGAGCGACCCCATGGTGGCGGCCTGGGCGGCCAGCAGCATGTTGACCCCGGGGATCTGCGCCAGGATGGGGGCGGAGATGGAGGCCGCCGTCACCATGGCCACGGTGCCGGACCCCTGGATGAGGCGCACCAGGGTCGCCACGATGAAGGGGATCAGGATGGGGGAGATGGGCAATTGGGCGATCTGCTCGGCCAGTTGCTGACCCGCGCCACTGTCGCGCAGCACGGCCCCCAGCGCCCCGCCGGCACCGGTCACCAGCAGGATGATGCCGGCCGACTGCAGCCCCTCTTCCAGGCGGGCGGCGGTGGCGTGCCTGTCCATGTGCGGGACCAGGGTATAGACCGCCAGCAGCACGCTGATGGCCAGCGCGATGATGGGGGTGCCGATGAAGTTGATGCCCTGCACCAGGGGGTTCGCTATCAGGCCGTCCATGCCCTCCAGGGTGGCCAGGGTGGTGAAGATGGCCTTGACGAAGATGAGCACTATGGGCACCAGGATCGGCAGCAGCGACAGGGTCAGGCTCGGCAGGGTCTTGCCCTCCTTCTCCTTGAGGTACTGCTCATAGGTGGCTTGCAGCTCGTCCGGGGTCTGGGAGGCCTGGGCACCGAACTCGGGGTACTTCTTGTCGAGCCACTGGGCGTAGAAGACGATGCCGAGCACGCAGGGGATGGCCAGGGCCATGCCGGTCAGCAGCATGGCGCCGATGTCCACGCCAAACAGGCCGGCAACCCCCAGCGGGCCCGGGGTGGGCGGCACGGTATGGTGAGTCACCACCAGGCCGCCCGCCAGCGCCACCCCCAGGGTGAGCAGGGAGCGCTTGCCGCTTTTCGCCAGCGCCTTGGCCACCGGGTAGAGGATGACGAAGGCGGAATCCACGAAGATGGGGATGCTGACGATGTAGCCCGTGATGGCCAGGGCCCACTCCTCGCGGCGCTTGCCGAGCCACTTGATGAAGCTGTAGGCGATCTGTTCGGCGGCGCCGGAGACCTCAAGCAGGCGACCCATCATGACCCCTAGGCCGATGACGATGCCGATGCTGCCGAGGGTGGAGCCAAAGCCCTGGGTGATCACGGTGAGGGTCTTGTCGATGCTCATGCCGCCGGTGATCCCGGCGATGCAGGCCGCCGCCAGCATGGCGATCAGGGCGTGCACCCGGGTGCGGATGACCAGGAACACCAGCACGAAGACCGCGATGATGAGACCGATGATGGGGGTTGGGATGTCGCTCATGATGCCTCCTGCATGTCATGGGTGATGAAACTGTCGATGATGTCGGCAAACGTCCTGTCTGCCGCGAAGCCGAGGGCGCTGGCCCGCTGGTTGTCGATGCGTCCCGGCCAGCTCGCCACGATGCGCTCGATGGCCGGATCGGCGGCAAACTGCACCCGATCCCGGGCCGCCTGGCCACCGGCCCGGGCGAGGGCCTCCAGCATCTCGCCGACGGTCACGCTGATGCCGGGCAGGTTGATGCTGCGGGCGTCACCGGTGGCGGGGAGCCTGGCCGCCAGCAGGAAGTTCGCGACCACGGTGGCGGGGCTCGAGAGCCAGAGGCGCAGATCCGGGCTCACCGGACAGATGGCGCTCTCCCCTTGCAGCGGCTCGCGGATGATGCTGCTGACAAAGGAGGAGGCGGCGCGGTTCGGCTTGCCCGGCCGCACGCAGATGGTGGGCAGGCGCAATACCAGACCGTCGACGAAGCCCTTGCGGCTGTAGTCGTTGACCAGCAGCTCCCCCATGGCCTTCTGGGCGCCGTAGGAGGAGGTGGGGGTCAGGGCGGTACCGTCATTCACCAGCTCCGGCAGCGGGCCGCCATAGACGGCGAGCGAGCTGGTGAAGACGAAGCGGATGCCCGGCCGGGCATGGCGGCACGCCTCCAGCAGGGTGCGGGTGGTGTCCAGGTTGACCTGCCAGCCCAGATCGAAGTCCTGCTCCGCGTGGCTGCTGACGATGGCGGCCAGGTGGTAGACCACGGCGGTCCGCTCGCTGATGAGGGACTCGGCGACACCGGGTTCGGTGAGGTCGGCCCGCAAACAGCGAACCCTGGGGTCCGGTAGGGGGGATTGCGGCTGCTGGATGTCCACCAGCAGTAGCTCGGTGAAGGGGTGGGGGCCTTGCAGCAGGGCCCGGGCCAGTTTCTGGCCCAGGAAGCCACCGCCGCCGGTGATGATGATCTGCATCTTGTTATCCTCAGACTCGTTCATGTTCAGGGTCGTTATTGTTGTGTCAGCCAGCCCAGCCCTTCCCGGGTGCCGGCTCTGGGGTTGTACTCGCAGCCAATCCAGTCGTGGTAGCCCGCCTGCGCCAGCGCCTTGAACAGGTGGGGGTAGGCGATCTCCCCCTCGTCCGGCTCGTGGCGATCCGGCACCGAGGCGATCTGGACGTGGCCGATGGCCGGACCCAGCTTGCCGATGAGACGGGTGAGATCCCCGTCCATGATCTGGGCGTGATAGAGGTCGAGCTGCACCCCCACGTTGGGTCTGTCTATCTCCTGCACCAAGGCCAGGGCGTCGAGCTGGTGGGCCAGGAAGTAACCGGGCACATCCCGATCGTTGAGCGGCTCCAGCAGCACCTTGATGCCGTCTTCGGCCAGGAAGTCGGCGGCGAAGCGGATGTTGTCGATCAGGGTCTGGCGGTGGGCCGAGAGGCTATGAGCAGGGTCCACGATGCCGCTCATGGCGTGTACCTTGGTGCAGCCGAGCGCCAGGGCATAGTCACGCACGCTTGGCAGGTGGCCGCGAAACTCCGCTTCCCGCCCCGGGATGGCGGCCATGCCGCGCTCCCCCGCGCCCCAGTTGCCCGGCGGCATGTTGAACAGGGCCTGGGAGAGCCCCTGCTCGCGCAAGCGGCGGCCCAGCTCTGCGGCCGGCCACTCGTAGGGGAAGAGGAACTCCACCGCCTCGAAGCCTGCGTCGCGGGCGGCGGCGAAGCGCTCCAGGAACGGCACCTCGGTAAACAGCATGGTGAGATTGGCTGCAAACTTGCTCATGGTTTCATCCTCCTCAATTCATCAATTTCGGGTTCGCTCAGGTAGCGGATGGAGTGGCCATGAAGCATCAGTGCCAGGCGCGCCGTCTCCTCCAGCTCTTCCATGTTGTTGACCGCATCCACCAGATCCTTGCCCGTCACCACGGGGCCGTGGTTGGCAAGCAGGAAGGCGTTGCCTTCGGGAGCGCGGCGCCCCAGCTCCTCGGCGATGCGGGCATCCCCCGGTTTGTAGTAGGGGATGAGCGGCAACTGGCCGACCCGCATCACGTAGTAGGGGGTGAAGGGGCGGATGACGTTGGCCGGATCCAGTCCCTCCAGACAGGAGAGGGCGGTCAGGTGGGTGCAGTGCAGGTGCACCACGGCCCGGCAGTCCGGATTGTTGTGGTAGATGGCAAGGTGGAAGGCCACCTCCTTGGAGGGGCGATCTCCCCCCAGGTGTTCCCCCTGCAGATTGACGTGAGAGAGCCTGTCGGCGCTGAGCCGTCCCAGGCAGGAGCCGGTCGGGGTGGCGATCAGGGTGCCGTCCGGTAGTAGGGCGGAGAGGTTGCCGGCGCCCCCGGTGGCATAACCGCGCTGGAAGAGGGAGGCTCCCAGCATCACCATGGTGTCGCGCAGTGCCTGTTCAGTCATGGAAGTACTCCTGAGCCTTGTCGAAGAAGTCGTCGCTCCCGAAATTGCCGGACTTGAGGGCCAGCGACAGGGGGGCGTCGATGGCCCGCACCCAGGGCACACCGGGGGCGATCTGCGGGCCTATGTGGAACGCCTTGACGCCGAGGGCCTGGGTGACCCGGCTCGAGGTCTCGCCACCGGCGATGATGAAGCGGTCCACGCCGGCGCCTTGCAGCAGTTGGGCGAGGCGGGCAAAGCAGTGTTCCACCGCATCGCTGGCCGCCTGCTGGCCGTGGGTTTCCTGAATGCGGGCCAGCTCTGCCGGGCTGGTGGTGGCGTAGACCAGCGGCGCCGGGGTACGGGGCTGGTCCAGTACCCAGCGCGCCAGCTCGGCCGGGTAGTCGGCATCTTCGAGGCAGCGCACCACATCCAGCGCCAGGGCAGGAGCGTGCTGGCAATAGCGGGCCACCTGACGGTTGGTCATCTCGGAGCAGGAGCCCGACAGCACCGCGGCGCGGGTGCCTCTGGGCCAGCCCGCTTCGCGGGCACCCTGCAGATCGCCGCTGCCAAGCTGACGGGCCAGGCCGATGGCGAGGCCGGATCCGCCGGTCACCAGAGGCATGTCGAGGGCTGCGGTGGCGATGTCCAGCAGGTGCTGCTCGGTCAGGGTGTCGACCACGGCGTAGCGCACACCAGCTTGCGTTAGCTGCTCAAAGGCGTCGGCAATGGCGCCGGGACCCTGTGCGATGGTATTGAACGGCACCAGACCGGCACGGCCCTGGGCCTGCCCCTCCATCAGCCGCAGCAGGTTGCTGTCGGTCATGGGGGTGATGGGGTGATGGCGCATGCCGGACTCGGCGAGCGGCTGGGCGCCGACGAAGAGGTTGCCCTGATAGACGGTGCGACCGTTTACCGGCAGGGCCGGGCAGATCAGGGTGAACGTGCTCTCCAGCGCCGCCAGCAGGGCGTCGGTGACGGGGCCGATGTTGCCCGCCGCCGTGCTGTCGAAGGTGGAGCAGTACTTCTGATAGATGCGCGGGCAGCCGCGGGCCTTGAGCCAGTCGAGGGCCGCCAGGGAGTCGCGTACTGCCTCATCGGCCGGGCAGGAGCGGCTCTTGAGGCTGATCACCACGGCGTCGACCCCGGTCAGATCCGCCTCTGCCGGGATGCCGGCAAACTGGATGGTGGAGAGGCCGTTCTCCACCAGGAAACCGGCGATGTCGGTGGCGCCGGTGAAGTCGTCTGCGATGACTCCGAGTTTCATGCTTGCTCCTCCTGACCCGGCAGGGTGATGCCTGAGAAGATCTTGATGACGGCGCTGTCATCTTCCTGGCCGTGGCCCGCGTTGCTGGCACCGAGGAACATGTTCAGCGCCGTGCTCGCGAGCGGCAGCGGGAAGCGCAGCGCCTTGGCGGTGTCCGCCACCAGGGTGAGATCCTTGACGAAGATGTCCACTGCGGAGCGGGCCTGGTAGTCACCGGCCAGCACCCGGGGCATGCGGTTTTCAAACATCCAGGAGTTGCCGGCGGCATGGGTCACCACGTCATACATGAGATCCAGGGACACCCCTGCCCGGCTGGCCAGGGCCATGGCCTCGGCGGCCACCGCGATGTGCACCCCGGCCAGCAGCTGGTGGATGATCTTGACCGTGCTGCCCTGGCCCGGCTCGCTGCCGACCCGGTAGACCTTGCCGGCCACCGCATCCAGCACCGGGGCCAGCTTGTCGAAGGCGGCGTCGGAGCCTGCGGCCATCACCGTCATTTCGCCGGCATCGGCCTTGATGGCACCACCGGAGACCGGCGCATCCAGCATCGGCAACCCCATCAGCGCCAGCTCGGCAGCCAGGGCGCTCGCCTCTTCGGCGGCGATGGTGGAAGAGACCATGATGGCGGTGCCCGGTTTGAGGTGGCGAGCCAGCCCCGCTTCGCCGAGCAGGATGCGGCGCACCTGGGTGGCGTTGACCACCAGCAACAGCACGGCATCGAGCGTCTCGGCCAGGGGCCTGGCATCGGCCATGACGGCGGCGGCACCGGCCTGCTGCAACTGGCCGCGGGCCTGTTCGCTGAGGTCGATGCCATAGGTGGTGAGCCCGGCCCGCAGGCAGGAACGGGCGGCGCCCATGCCCATGGCGCCCAGGCCGATGACCGCAACATGATAGGGAGTGCTCATCTCGTGATTCCTCGATTACGACTGATGAGCAGATAGTAGAGGCTTGCGGCGATGAAATATCAGGCAGCTGTCACAAAAAATAACTTGATTGGTGTTAATTTTTGTTATTCGAGAGAGTTAAGATTCTTTCGAGTCAATTTTTGGCGTTTTTTGTGTGAATAAATGTGATCTGTGAGCCCGTTTCAGGTTATTTATCATTTTTTCCCAGGTCGCTGGGGTAGAATGGCACCTTCCTTTTCCCGAGGCGCGAGGCAAGATGATTCCCGTAGAGCGACAGCAACGTATCCTGCAACTGCTGGCAGAGCGCGGCGTGGTCAGCATAGTGGAGCTGACCGACTGGCTGCAGGTCTCCCACATGACCATCAGGCGCGACATCCAGAAGTTGGAGGAGCAGGGGCGGGTACTCTCCGTCTCCGGCGGGGTCAGCCTCTCCCAGCGGATCAAGAGCGAGCCCTCTCACGCCGCCAAGCGCAGCCTGATGCAGGGGGCCAAGCTGGCCATTGCGCGGCTCGCCGCCGCCCAGGTGAGCGAGGGGGGCACCGTCTATCTGGATGCCGGTACCACCTCCCTGGAGCTGGCCCGGGAGCTGGCGCTTCGGGAAGACTTGATGATAGTGACCAACGACTTCATGGTCTGCGCCTACCTCATCGAGCACGGCCGCTGCCGCCTCTATCACACCGGGGGTCAGGTCATTCGCGAGAACCAGTCCTGTGCCGGGGAGGCCACCGCCCACTTCCTGCGCAACCTCCATCTGGACATCGCCTTCCTGTCAGCCTCCTCCTGGGACAGTCAGGGGATCTCCACCCCGAGCGAACAGAAGGTGCCGGTGAAGCGGGCCGTGGTGGAGTCGGCGGCGACCCGCATCCTCATCTGCGATTCGTCCAAATATGGCAAGGTGGGGACCTTCAACGTGGTGAGCTGGGATGCGATCGATCAGGTGATCACCGACGAGCAACTGCCCCAGAGCGCCCGCGAGGCATTGGCACAGCACGGGGTCAGGGTGACCATGGCGCCGCTGGCCAGTCTGGTGGCCAGCGCCGAACAGGGGTAAGGAAAGGGGCGACAGGGGGCGAACCACAGCGCCACCTGGCCGGGATCAGCGACCCTCTGCGGCCGGTGCGTCCGTCAGCTTGGCGGAGCCCTGGATCACCTCCCCCGCCTTCTCGATGTCCCGCCCCATCCCGTGGATGGTGTTGCAGCCCAGCAACCAGAGGCTGGTGCAGAGCACCAGCAGCATGCGATTCGTCTTCATCCTTGCTCCTTTCATGCTATGGGGTCAGTTTGAGCAGGCGCCCCTGGCCTGAATCCGTCAACAGGTAGAGGGCGCCGTCGGGGCCCTCCTTGACGGTACGGATCCGCTCCCCCAGATCAGTCAGCAGCCGCTCCGCCGACACTATCTTGTCTCCGTCGAGGTGCAGGCGCAACAAGGCCTGACCACGCAGGGCGCCGACGAACAGATCCCCCTGCCACTCCCTGAACAAGTCCCCCTGATAAAAGGTCATGCCCGAGGGGGCGATGGAGGGCACCCAGATCCAGCGCGGTGCCGTCATGCCCGGCGCGCTCTGGCCCACGCCAATCTTGCCGCCCCCGTACTCCTCGCCAAAGGTCACTCTGGGCCAGCCGTAGTTGTGGCCTGGCAGGATGAGGTTGACCTCGTCCCCGCCCTGGGGACCGTGCTCGTGAGCCCAGAACTGCTGGCTGCCCGGGCGCAGGGCCGCCCCCTGCATGTTGCGATGGCCCAGGCTCCAGATCTCCGGCAGGGCCCCCGGCGTCTTGACGAAGGGGTTGTCGGCGGGGACCCGGCCATCCTTGTGCAGGCGCACCGTCTTGCCGAGGTGGTTGTCCAGCGTCTGGGCCCGCTCCCGCTCGCTGTAGCGATCCCCCAGGGTGATGAAGAGGTGGTCATCCGTCAGCACCAGGCGGGAGCCGAAATGGGCGCCGCCGGCCACCTTGGGCTCTTGGCGAAACAGCAGTTGCCAGTCGACGAGGGCCTCTTTTTGCAGCCGGGCCCGGGCCACGGCGGTGCCGGCGCCCCCGTCCCCCGGCTCGCTGTAGCTGAGATAGAGCCAGCCATCGCTGTCCAGGGCGAGATCGAGCAGACCCCCCTGACCCGTGGCGGCGAGGGGCGGCAGGCCGGAGACCACATGGCGGTTGCCACCTGCATCGATGCGCAGCAGGCGCCCAGGGCGCTCGCTGACGAGGTAGCCGCCATCCGGCAGGAAGGCGAGCCCCCAGGGGTGACGCAGCTCCCCCGCCACCGGGGTCAGGGTCAGTGCCCGCACCGGGAGCACCAGGCAGACAAGCAGCAGGGCAAACAGTCGCAACATGGGGGCCTCCTCGCTCGGCCAGACCTGAATGTCGCTGAAGTATAGGGGAGGCAAACGGGAAAACGTGAGCAACAACAAGCCATTGGGTGATACCGGCGGCGCCGGTTGTCCTTTGGGGCAGGAAGGGAAAGGGGGTGGGCCAGGGCTCACCCCCCCTCTGGCTAGAAGAGGGCTGGCACGATGCGAAGCGGGTGATCCGATGGTTTGACTTTGCCTATCTTGCGCTTGGGCAGCTTCACCGGCTCCGCCGGCAGCGCCTCGTAGGGGATGTGCGCCAGCAGGTGGGAGATGATGTTGAGGCGCACCCGTTTCTTGTCCTCGGAGTGGGCCACGAACCAGGGGGCCCAGGCGGTGTCGGTGGCGATGAACATGGCATCCCGCGCCCGGGTGTACTCATCCCAGCGATCGAAGGACTTGATGTCCATGGGGGAGAGCTTCCAGATCTTGCGGCCATCGTCGATGCGATCCCGCAGCCGCCGCTCCTGCTCTTGTGGGGTCACCTCCAGCCAGTACTTCAGCAGAATGATGCCAGAGTCCACCAGGGCTTTTTCCACCATGGGGGTGCCAGCCAGGAATTTGTCGCTCGCCTCCTCGCTGCAAAAGCCCATGATGCGCTCCACCCCGGCCCGGTTGTACCAGCTGCGATCGAAGATGACTATCTCCCCCGCCGCCGGCAGATGGGGGATGTAGCGCTGGAAGTAGAGCTGGCTCTTCTCCCGCTCCGTGGGGGCGGGCAGTGCGACGACCCGAAAGACCCGGGGGCTGACCCGCTCGGTGATCGCCTTGATGGTGCCCCCCTTGCCGGCCCCGTCGCGCCCCTCGAAGACGATGCAGACCTTGAGCCCCTTGTGCACCACCCACTGCTGCAGCCTGACCAGTTCCACATGCAAGAGGCGCAGCGCCTTTTCGTATGCCTTGTTGCCAAGGGGCTTTTGCGCCTCGGTCACGACCGGTTCTTCCGTTCTGGATTTTCGTTTGCTGCCCATGATGTCCTTCTCTGTGTCTCGGCGAATGGAGGGCCGTCCTGCCGGACGGCGCCCTTCAAGGGTAGATGACGGTGTGCCGCCACCGGGAGTGGCAACGACAGGGGGATGTTAGACATCAGGTTCAGGGGAGTGGTGCTGGCCCCAAGGTATGGTCAGAGGGGGGGGGGCATCACCGTCTTTTGGCGTATGCACCTGGTTGGATTGAGCCGTCGCGGGCCTGTCAGTGACAGCTATCTTCGATTGCAACTTGTCTGCTAGTATCGACTCCGTCGCCTTTTGTCGCAGGCCGTCATTCCTAATAAATATATCATTTAAATACAAGTGGATAGGGAGATCTACATGGCTTCAAAAACAGGCGTTAAACAGTCATTGCAACTTGTAGAGCGCCTTGCTGACGGCTCACTGCGGCAAATACCTCTTACCGATGCTGTCATCATTCCGGCTCAATCTGGCGCCAAGTACGCGTTAATCGACACCTCGACCGGCAAATCCCCAGATGGCTTGTTCGTCAAACGCAAGGGCGGCTCGCTGATCATCGAATCCAGTGACGATGGCGTTCTGGTGGAACTCACCGATTTTTATGATGAACCAGATACTGCGTTTATTCCCCAGGCGGAGCTGGATGGCTCGGCCTTGAACGGTGCCGCGGTGACGAGTGAGAGCCCGGTAATAGAGACGGCTGCCAATGGTGAGCAACTCATCTGGCAGGGGAGTTCTGATAGTGATTTCTTCACCCCCATCACGGTCGGGCTGGGGGCACTTGGTCTTGGCGGGATCGCGCTGGCTGCTGGCAGTAGTGGAGGCAGTGATAGTGATGGTGGTACCGATGCCAGCGTCGTCAACAGAGTTGCGGGGACCATAGTGGGCGGCCCGGTTGTCGCTGGCAATGATCTGCGGGTCGAGGTTTACCAGGCTGACGGTGTCACTCTGCTGGGAGAGGCGCAGGTCAATCCGGATGGCACCTTCTCAATCGCGGTTGGCAGCTATCTTGGCGTGGTCATCGCCCGGGTCGTTAACACCGGCTCCAGTGCCGACTATCTCGATGAGGCGACCCAGGCAGGCAAAGACCTGAATGCAGAGCTGTTTGCGATGGAAGTGGTGTCGCAGCCTAATTCTACCGTTACCGTCAATCTCAACGTCCTGAGCACCCTGGCTTATCACAAGGTGCAAGATGCGGCTGCCGGTAGTTTGCCCGCCGAATCCATGGTCAACGACATCAACAATGCCGTGGCCGACCTGTTTGGTCTGCCGAGTTTGCATGGCACCACGGTAGTGCCGACCAATGGCGGCGCCTTTGATAGCGCCAACGGCCTGAGCGCAGGCGAAATATATGGAGCCGTACTGGCAGCACTATCCGGTGCCGATAGTCAGAACGGTGGCAATAGCCAGAAAACCATCGAGGATCTGCTTGCCGGGTTGCAGGTCAGCAACGGCAAGGCGACGTTGACAGAAAGTGCGCAGGGGATTGTCGTCCAGGGCGGGGAATATACGTCAGCGCAAACGGGGCAGAATTTGACGGATGCCGTTGCCGGGGTGGTTGATACCTTCGCACCCAAATTCAGCTCAAGCGCGACGGCTGCTGCCATTTTGGAAAATAGCGGTGCTTTGCAGAGCGTGTATACCGCTGTCGCAAGCGATGCGGGCGAGGTCACTTACAGCCTCAAGGTGGTGGGTGATCACGCAGCCTTCAGCATCAACCCCGTGACGGGGGTTGTGACCCTGATTGGCAATCCTGATTACGAAGTCAAGGGGAGCTACAGCTTCACCGTGGTGGCCACCGATGCGGCGGGCAATGCCAGCGAGCAGGTGGTTACCTTGGGGGTCAATAACATGGATGACACAGCCCCGACCATCACCTCGGGGACCACGGCCAGCGCCATCGATGAGAACAGCGGTGCCGGGCAGGTGGTTTACACCGTGACCAGCACTGACAGCGGCGACGTAGTGACCGGCACCACCAGTTACAGCCTGAAGGCGGGAGCGGACGCGGCGCTGTTCAGCATCGATGCCACCACAGGTGCCGTGACCCTGACGGGCAACCCGGACTACGAAACCAAGGAAAGCTACAGCTTCACCGTGGTGGCCACCGATACGGCGGGCAATGCCAGCGAGCAGGTGGTCACCTTGGGTATCAATAACCTGGATGACACAGCCCCGACCATTACCTCCGCTGCTACCGCAACAGCTATCAGCGAGAACAGTGGAGCAGGCCAAGTCGTTTACACCGTCACCAGCACCGACAGCGGTGACGTCTCGACCGGTAGCACCAGCTACAGCCTCAAGACGGGTGCCGATGCTGCGCTATTCAGCATCAACGCCAGCACGGGCGCGGTGACCCTGACGGACAACCCGGACTACGAGACCAAGGCCAGCTACAGCTTCACCGTGGTGGCGACCGATGCGGCGGGCAATGCCAGCGAGCAGGTGGTCACCTTGGGGA